>NZ_FXXN01000026.1:300000-582283 GCF_900184795.1 Magnetospirillum sp. 15-1
CGAACTGGAGGCCCGCGTCCTGGTTCAGGCGCGGGTGGCGGCCGCCACCATCGGCTATGTCGAGACCCACGGCACCGGAACGCCGCTCGGAGATCCCATCGAGGTCAAGGCGCTGGCCGAGACCTTCCGCGATTCCGCCTTCCGGGCGGGAACCTGCGCGCTGGGATCGGTCAAGGCCAATATCGGCCACGCCACCGTGGCGGCCGGAGTCGCCGGCCTGATCAAGGCGGTTCTGTGCGTCGAGACCGGCCTCGTCCCGCCGATGCCGCATTTCCGCGAGCCCAATCCGCGGATCGACCTTGGCGCCACCCCCTTCTTCATCAACCGGGAGACCGTCGCCTGGCCGCGGCCGGGTCCGCGTCGGGCGGCGGTCTCCGCCTTCGGCTTCAGCGGCACCAACGCTCATGTGGTGCTGGAGCAGGCGCCGCCCGCGCCGGCCCCGGCCCCCGGGACCTCGCCCGTGCTGATTCCGATCTCGTCGCGGACCGTAACCGCGCTGGCCCGCGCCGTCCGGAACCTCGCCCGGGTGCTGAGGCGGCCCGACGCCCCCGCCCTGGCCGACGTGGCCCATACCCTGATCCTCGGCCGGCAGCCGATGCCCGAGCGTGCCGCCTTCGTCGCCGGCGACCTCGCCGGTCTGGTCCGCCAACTGGACGCCTGGACGCCGGGCGATGGTCACCGGGGCGGGAACGGTCCGCTGCACGCCGCCGCCGAGGCCTGGACGGGCGGGGCCGAGATCGACTTGCGGCCGCTGGCCCCTCCGGGACGGCGTATCGGGCTTCCCGGCTATCCTTTCGATCACCAGCGCCATTGGTTGGCCCCTGTTCCGGCGGCCCGCCCCCCCCAGTCCGGAAATCATCCGCTGATTCCGGTCAGGGAGGCCGACGGGTTCTCGGCCCGCTTCACCGGCGACGAGTTTTTCCTGGCCGACCACGTGGCGACCGGGCGTCGCATCCTTCCCGCCGCCGCCTTCCTCGAAATGGCGATCGCCGCCCGCCGGGCCGTTACCGGCTGTGTCCCGGCCGGCCTGGCCGAACTGGCCTGGAGCGTGCCGGTGGAGGAGCGGGATGGCGCCGTGCCGCCGGTCCGGCTGAGGTTCAAGGGTGAGGCCTTCACCGTCACCGCCGGCCTGGGCGGTGCCGATGAGACGGTCTGCACCGGCGAGGTCCTGCCCGGCGAACCGGCGGCGGCGGCATCCGAAAGCCCCGAGGCGATCGCCGTACGCTGCCCGCGCCGGGTGGCGGGGGCCGACATTTACCAGGCCTTCCGCGCCAAGGGCCTGATCCACGGACCCGGCTTCCGCTGGATCGAAGAGGCCTGGGCGGGCGACGGCGAAGCCCTCGTCCGCCTTCGCGTCCCGGCCACGGACGAGCCCTTCGTCCTCCATCCCGGCCGGCTCGACGCGGCGCTGCAGGGCGTGATCCTGCTGATCGACCCGGACCTGGGCGACCATTCGCTCCATCTGCCGGTCCGCATGGCGCGCGTGAGCTTGCATCACGCTCCGGCCGGGGCGGCCTGGGCCCACATCCGCCGGTCCTCGGACGGAGCGGACGAGGATGAACGGTGCTCGTTCGATGTGCGCATCATGGACCGGGCCGGACGGCTGCTGGTGGCGGTCGATGGGTTCACCCTTCGCCGGGTGACGCGGGCCGCCGCCTCCCTGGTTCTTCTCGTTCCCACGTGGCGGGAGGCGGAACTGGAACGGCCGGCCGGCGGAGTCGGGCGCGTCCTGCTGATCACCGGCGACGCCGAGTTGTCGTCCGCCGCCGCCTCGCGCGGCCTGGCGACCGCCTTGCCGGACGAAACCGCTATCCCCGACGATACGGAAGCCGTCGTCCTGGTCTTTGCCGGGGGGGGCGACCCGACGCGCGCCCTCGCCGCCAGCCACGGGGCCGCGACCGGCCTGCTCCGGCGCGGGGGCACGGCGCGATTGCTGCTCGCCAGCCGAGGCGCCGGCGGTCCCGACCCGGTTCAGGCCTCGGCCGGATTCCTGCGCAGCCTGATGAAGGAAAGCGAGCGGATCAGCACCGGCGCTCTGTCTCTGGGCTCTCTCGACGCCGCCGCCGCCATCGATGCATTGCTGGCCGAATTGCACGCACCGTCCGGTTCCGTCGCCCGGATCGAGAACGGAAGGCGCATGTCGGCGGCATTGGCCGAGACGGTGGCCGGCGTCGTCGCCGCGCCGTGGCGCGAAGGGGGCCATTACCTGATCACCGGGGGCATGGGCCGGCTGGGGCTGGCGGTGGCGGACAGCTTGGCCCGCCGCTACCGGGCCAGGCTGTCCCTGGTGGGGCGGCGCCCGGCCGGCCCGGCGGAAATCGCCGAAATCGACCGGGCGGGCGGCGAGGTGCTGCCCCTGGCCATCGACATCACCACTCCCGACGGCGCCCGCGCGGCGGTGGAGCGGGCGAAGGCGCGTTTCGGCGCCATCCACGGGGTGATCCATGCGGCGGGGCTCGTCCGCGATTCCATGCTGAGGTCCAAGCCCCTGGACGACGCGCTGGCGGTGCTGGCCCCCAAGGTCGCCGTCGGGGAGCTCGACCGGGTTCTGGCCGAAGAGCCGCTGGACCTGTTCGTGCTGTTCTCGTCCATCGCCGCGTCCCAGGGCTGGCCGGGGCAGACCGACTATGCCTTCGCCAATGGCTGGCTCGACGGCTTCGCGGAATGGCGGGACGCCGAATGCCGCGCCGGGCGCCGGTCCGGACGCACGATATCCGTCCAATGGCCCTATTGGGCCGACGGCGGAATGGAAATGGACGCCGAGACGTTCAAAGCCGCCGCCACCCCTCTGGGCGTGGTCCCGCTGGCCACCCCGGACGGTCTGACGGCTCTCGACGCCGCTCTCGCCACGGGCGGGCCGGTGGTCATGCCGCTCGTCGGCAACGCGCCGGACATTCGCCGCCACTTCCTGGCGGCCGCCCCGGCCGGGGGCGGGCGGGCGGCGCCGGGCACGCATTCCACCGAGCTGGCCGGGCGCCTCTATGCCCGATTGGCGGCCGAGGTGGAGGAGTTGCTCAAGCTTCCTTCCGCCCGCATCGCCCCCGACCGCCGGCTGACCGAATACGGCTTCGATTCCATCACGCTGACGCGCTTCGCCAACCGGCTGAACCGGCAATTCGGCCTGAATCTCTCGCCGGCCCTGTTCTTCGAGCGACCCTCCCTGGCTTCGTTGGGCGAGGCGCTGCTGGAACGTCACCGGGCGGCCATGGCGGCCCATCTGGGGGTGGAAGAGGCGGCGGCGCCCGCCCCCGCCGCTCCACCGCATCCCGTGTCCATGCCCGTGCCCGAGGCCGAGGCCGATGATGCCATCGCCATCGTCGGCATGGCCGGAGTGATGCCCGGATCGAAGGACCTCGACGCGTTCTGGGAGCATCTCGCCGCCTGCGACGACCTCGTCACGGAGATTCCCTCCGACCGCTGGGACTGGCGACGGCACGCCGACCGGCCGGGCGCGTCGAAATGGGGGGCGTTCCTGGACCGGGTGGACCTGTTCGACGCACGTTTCTTCGGCATCTCGCCGCGCGAGGCGGAGCTGATGGACCCGCAGCAGCGGCTATTCATCGAGACCGTCTGGCACGCCATCGAGGATTCGGGGCAGCGGCCGGGCGACCTGGCCGGCTCGGATACCGGCCTGTTCGTGGGGGTCGCCACATCGGATTACTGGGAATTGCTGCAATCGAGCGGCATCGCCGTCGAGGCCCATACCGCCACCGGCAATTCCCATTCGCTTCTTCCCAACCGCATTTCCTACCTGCTGGACCTGCGGGGGCCGAGCGAGCCGGTGGACACCGCCTGTTCGTCGTCGCTGGTGGCGCTGGCCAGGGCCGCCGACGCCATCCAGCGCGGCGATTGCGGCATGGCCATCGCCGGCGGCGCCAACATCATGCTGACCCCCAGCCTCTACGTCGCCTTCGGCAAGGCGGGAATGCTCAGTCCCGACGGCCGCTGCAAGACGTTCGACGAATCGGCCAACGGCTATGTGCGGGGCGAGGGCGTGGGCGCGGTCGTGCTCAAGCCTCTGTCCAGGGCGTTGGCCGACGGCAACCGGGTGCACGCGGTGTTGCGGGGCTGGGCCATCAACCATGGCGGCCGCGCCGCTTCGCTCACCGCGCCCAACCCCAACGCCCAGGCCAGGGCGATCCAGGCCGCGCTCGCCCACGCGGGGATCGATCCCTCCGGCATTTCCTATGTCGAAACCCACGGCACCGGCACGCCGCTGGGCGATCCGGTGGAGGTGGAAGGCCTGAAGATGGTGTTCCGGGACACCGACCGTCCGCCATGCTGGCTGGGCTCGGTCAAGTCGGTCATCGGCCATCTGGAGGCGGCGGCCGGCATCGCCGGGCTGATCAAGGTGCTTCTCGCCATGCGCCACAGGACGTTACCGGGCAACGGCCTGCTGAAGAAGCTCAATCCCCATATCCATCTCGACGGCTCGCCCTTGCGGGTGCTGACGCAAACCAGGCCCTGGGACGGCGCATGGCCGCTCCGGGCCGGGATAAGCTCCTTCGGCTTCGGCGGCGCCAATGCGCATGTGGTGGTGGAATCCTTCGACGCGGCGCAGCCGTCGCGTCTGCCGGCGCTGCCGCCCACCTCCTTCCAGCGCCGCCGCTACTGGCCCAAGGCCGCCCAGGTGGCGCCGGCGCCCGAGGCCGCCGCCGTCGAGAGGATGCTGTTTCTGGCCGATTGGGTGCCGGCAGCCGGCGCGGCGGACGTGGCGCCCGAGGCGGGCGGCGTCCTGGTGGCCGTGGAGGGCGCGGACGAAACGCTGGTCGCCGTGCTGGGCCGGTGCCACGCCGGGTCGGCCGTGCAGGTGACGCCCCTGGCGCATCCGTCGATTCCCGAGGGGCTGCGGCACGTCCACATCCTGCTCGATCCCCGGCCCGGCGAGTCCGGTGCCGATGACGCCGGCGCGGAGCAGCCCCTGCCACTGGCGCTGTTCCGTCTGCTGCGGCAGCTCCTGGCGCAGGGCTATGCCGAAAGGGACCTGGACATCACCCTGGTCGCCTCGGGCGCCGTGGCCCCCCCGGTCGGCCGGCCGGCCGCCGCAGCGTGCTTCGCCGTCTTGAGGGCGGCCGGAAGAGAGTATCCCCGGTGGGCGGTGCGCTGCCTCGACCTCGATCCGGGAAGCGCCGATCCCGCCGCCGGACTGGCCGCCCTTCTCGCCCGCGATGACGGGGCCGACGATTTCGGCAGGCCGCTGGCCGTACGGGGCGGCCAGGTGCTGCGCAGGGTCCTGCGCCCCGCCCGGTTGCCAGCGGCGCCATCGCCCTGGGGCCGGGACGGCACCTATGTGATCGTCGGCGGCGCCGGTGGCGTGGGGGGGCTGTTCGCCCGGACGCTGGCGCGCGAGGCCAAGGCCAGGATCGCTCTGGTCGGCCGCCGTGCCCCCGATTCCGGGATCGGGGAGGTGCTGGCGGCGATCGGGCGCGACGGCGGCGAGGGAATCTACGTCCAGGCCGACGCCGCCGACCCGCGGGCGCTGGAGGACGCGCTCGCCGGAGTGGAGGCGTCACTGGGGCCGATCGGCTGTATCGTCCATGGGGCCATGACCCTCGACGACCGCCCCTTCGCCCGGATGACCGAGGACGCCTTCCTCGGCCCCTTCCGCTCCAAGGCCGCGGTGGCCCAGTGCTTGGCCGGGGCCGCGCGGCGCCGCGATGCGGAACTGCTTTTCTTCTCCTCGGTCCAGACCCTGCTCTGCAATGCCGGCCAGGCCAATTACGCCGCCGGCTGCGCGTGGCAGGACGCCCTGGCCGACCACCTCAAGGTGGAGGGATTACCGGTCCGGGTGGTGCAATGGGGCTATTGGGGCGAGGTGGGCGCCGTCGCCACCCCGGCCCACCGCGCCCGCATGGCGGAACTCGGCATCGGTTCCGTCGGACCGGCGGAAGGGATGGCGGCCCTGGGCCGCATGGCGGCGGGCGGGGTCTCGCCGCTGGTGGTGGCGGCGGGCACCCCGCAGGCGCTTGCCGCCCTGGGAGTGGTGGAAGAGGACGACCCGCCGCCACCCGCCCTGTCCGCCGCGCTGGAGGCGCTGGAACTGGCAAGCCGGCAGGCCGCGCTGACGGCCCTGGCCGAAGCGGGCGCCTTCGACCTCGGGGGGGAATGGCGGACGGTGGAGAGGGCGCGCGGGACCCTGGGCGTCGTCGCGCGCCAGGAGCGACTGTTCGCGGCCCTTGTGGACATGCTGGCGGCTTCTCGGTTGCTGGAGCGGGACGGCGACAGGCTGCGCCTCACCCCCACGGGCCGGGACGCCGCGAACCGCGAGGCCCTCGAGCGGTCGCTGGCCGGAACGGTCGGGCGCCATCCCGCCGTCGCTGCCCATATCGGCCTTCTCCGGCATTGCGCCGACGCCCTGGTCGCCGTTCTGTCGGGCCGCAGCCAGGGCACCGACGTCCTGCTGCCCGGCGGCACCATGACCCTGATCGAGCCCATCTATCGGGGAAACGAGATCGCCGACCGCCAGAACCGCGCCGTCGCCCAATGGATACGCCGCGAGGTCGCGGCGAAGCTGGAACTGGGCGCCGGCCCGCTTCGCCTCGTGGAAATCGGGGCGGGCACGGGCGGCACCAGCGCCTTCGTGCTGGAAACCCTGGCGGACCGGGGCGATGCCGTGGGCTATTGGTACACCGATCTGTCCAAGGCCTTCCTCCAGCATGGCTGGAGGCAGTTCCACCCCAACCATTCCTTCACCCGCTTCGAGGTGCTGGACATCACCCGGCCGCCGCCCGAGGAGACCTTCCCGCGCCACAGCTACGACATCGCCCTGGCGGCCAACGTGCTGCACGCGGTGCCGGATATCCGCGCCGGTATTTCCCATCTGGCGCAATTGCTCAAGGGGGGCGGCTGCCTCGTATTGAACGAACTGACGGCGATCCAGTCCTTCAACACCGTTACGTTCGGCCAGCTCGACGGCTGGTGGGCGGCGACCGATTCCGGGCGCCGCCTCTCCAACACGCCGCTGCTGAGCCTTGCCGGCTGGCGCCGCGAACTGGGCGATGCCGGCTTCAGCATCGAGAAGGTGCGCGACGACGGGCTGGGTCTGACCGTCCTGCTGGCCCGCTACGAGCGCCGGACCGAACCGGCGGCCGTGCCGGCGGAATATCCGATCGCGAAGGCACCGCCGGTTCGCCCGTCCCGATCGGGCGGGGAGGGAACGGTTCACGACGCCATCCTCGACACCCTGGCGGGCGTGCTTCGGATGGACCGGGCCGAGATCGATCCGGCCCGCTCCTACGTGGACCACGGCGTCGATTCCATCCTGGCGGTGGAGACGGCGAGGCAACTCGGCGCCCGCCTGGGGATCGAACTGCGGCCCACCGACCTGTTCAACCATCCCACGGTGAACCGGCTGGCCGAGCATATCGCCCGGAATTTCGCCCCGGCGGATGGGCTCGCGGAGCCATCGAGGCCCACTCCCGCCCCCCCGGCCGATGGTGACGGCGAGGATGATCCGCTGATGCGGGTTCTCCTCGGCCTCCAGCGGGGCGAGGTCAGCGTCGAGGAAGCCGAGGCGCTGCTGGAGCCGGCGCCATGACCAAGCCTCGCCCCACGAGAGCCGAAATCCTTCGGGAGGTCAGCGAGCACCGCCTTTCCGCCCAGGAAGCCGTCGCCCTGCTGAGGGACGCGCCCGGCGGGGCGTCCGCCCCAGGGCGGGGCGGGGCGCCGGGCGCCGGCGGATCGGGCGAACCGGCGCAGAGCGGCGCCGGTGGGCCACCGGGAGAGCCGGTGGCGGTGATCGGCGCGTCCGGTCGCTTCCCCGGTGCCGACGATCTCGACTCGTTCTGGGCCAATCTGGCCGAAGGGCGGGACTGCGTCGGCGAGATCCCATCCGAACGCTGGGCGATCGACGGCTTCTTCGATCCCGATCCCCAAGCCGCGGCGCGGAGCATCAGCAAGTGGGGCGGATTCGTCTCGGGCGCAGATCTGTTCGATCCCCTGTTCTTCAACATCTCGCCCCGCGAAGCCGAGTTGATGGACCCCCAGCAACGACTGTTCCTGACCGAGGCGTGGCGGGCGCTGGAGGATGCGGGCTATGGCGACTGGAGCTTGGGAGGGCGGCGCGTCGGCACCTTCGTCGGCTGCGCCGAGGGCGATTACCAGGAACGCCTGAAGGCCGCCGGGCTGATGGCCGACGCCTATTCGTTCATGGGCAACGCCGCCTCGATCCTTCCCGCCCGCATCGCCTATCTGCTCGACCTGAAGGGGCCGGCCATCGCGGTGGACACCGCCTGTTCGTCGTCGCTGGTGGCGATCCACCTCGCCTGCGACAGCCTGTGGTCGGGAACATCGGACATGGCCCTGGCCGGCGGCGTCAGCCTGCTGACCACCCCGCGCATGCATCTGATGTCCAGCAAGGCCGGGATGTTGTCCCCGCGGGGGCGCTGCAGCGCCTTCGATTCGGGGGCAGACGGTTTCGTGCCGGCGGAAGGGGTGGGCGTGGTGGTCCTGAAGCGCCTGTCCGACGCGACGCGGGACGGCGACCGCATCCTCGCGGTGATCGAAGGTTCGGGCATCAACCAGGACGGCCGCACCAGCGGCATCACCGCCCCCAGCGCGCCGTCGCAGACCAGCCTGGAAACCGGAATCTACCGTAAATTCGGCATCGACCCCGCCACCATCGCCTATGTGGAGGCGCACGGGACCGGGACGCGGCTGGGCGATCCCATCGAGGTGGAGGCCCTGACCGCGGCCTTCCGCCAGTTCACCGACAAGGCCGCCTATTGCCGGATCGGTTCGGTCAAGTCCAACATCGGCCATGCGCTGCTGGCCGCCGGCGTGGCCGGATTCATCAAGGTGCTGCTGTGCCTGCGCCATGGCCGTATCCCGCCGACCCTGCACCTGAAGGAGACGAACCCGTTCATCCCCTTCGCGGGCAGTCCGTTCGTCCCCGCCGACCGGCCCGTTCCCTGGGAGCCGGGCGGCGATGGCGGCCGGCGCGGCGCGGTCAGCGCCTTCGGCTTCAGCGGCACCAACGCCCACGTGGTGCTGGGAGAATGGCACGAGGCCGAACCGGCCGAACGGTCCCCTCGGTTTCCGTTGCTGATCACCCTGTCGGCGCACGCGGCCGACGCGCTCAACACCCTGGCCGCCCGGTTGCGTGACCATGTGGCGGCCCTGGAGAAAGATCGCCTCGGCGACGTCGCCTACACGCTGCTGATGGGCCGCAGCCATTATCCACGCCGCAAGGCATTCGTGGTCGAGGACCGGCGGGACCTGTTGAACCGCCTGGATGCCTTCCTGGCCGAGGGGGCGGAAACGCGCGCGGCCAGGCCCGACGCCGCCAGCCTGGCCCGGATGGCGGACGAGACCGGCAAGCTGTTGCGGGCCTTTCCCAGACGGGTGGCGGACATCCGCCCCAGCCTGCCCTCGGCGCTTGGGATGCTGGCCGGGGCTTATGAGAGAGGCGCCAGGATCGATGCCGGCTGGAAGGCGGTATTCTGCGGCGCCCCCGTTCGCAGGACGGTTCTGCCCAGATATCCGCTGAAGCCCATCCGGTGCTGGATCGAGGCCGATGCTCCGGTTCCCGCGCGATCCTCTCCGGGGCGATCATTCCCGACGGAAGACCCCCGGTATGCCTCCTGGCTCGAAGACCACGTGGTGGCCGGCCGGCCGGTCCTGCCCGCCGCCGCCTATCTGGAGGCCGCGCGGGCGGAAGCCGAGGCGCGGGGGCTCCGTGCCGACCTGTTCGAGGATGTGGCGTGGCTGGCCCCCCACACGCCCGAGGCGGGCTCGCGCCTGTCCTTCGGCCTGGATGGTGAGGACTTCGCCTTTGGTCATGGACCGGCCGTGTTCGCCAGGGGTCGTCTCTCGGCGGCCGGCCCGGCCGTTCGGCCGGTCGTGACCCTTCCCGAGGGCGAGGCGCTGCCTTCGGCCCTTTCCGAGGGCGAGATCTACCGCCGGTTCGAGCGCCTGGGCATGAGCTACGGGCCGAGCCTGCGCACCCTCCGCTCGCTGCGGACCGATGGGCGTCGGGTGCTGGCCCAGGTGGGGTCGGGCGGCGCGGCCGGAACGCCGGCCGGCCTGCCGCCTCCCCTGATGGACGGGGCGTGGCAGGCGGTGATCGGACTTGCCGGGGATGGCGATCCCCTGATGGTGCCGTCCTCCCTCGGGCGTCTGCGCCTGTTCGCCCCGCTGCCCGATCCGGCCACGGTACTGGTCGAGCGGGTGGCGCGCGACGCTTCCACGCTGGTGGTGGATATCCGCATCGCCGATGCCGAGGGCAATGTCTCCGCCTGGGCCGAAGGGCTGACGTTCCGCACGCCCCTCGCCGCTTCGGAAACCATCCTGATGACGGCGGCCTGGGATGCGGAGCCGGCTTCGGCCCCGGCTCCGGAGGAAGCGGCCTTCGTCGCCTTCGACGACGCGGCCCACGCCGCCCTCGCGGCTCGTTTCGGGGGGCATCGGGGATTGCGCCTCGGTCAGGACGCCCAGGGCGACTGGGTGAAACGCCTGGCGCCGGCCAGGGACGTGGTGATGGCGGTGCCCGAGGGCGGGGAGAACCCGGCCGCCCCCGCGTTCGCAGCCGCGCTGGATCTGGTGCGGGCCTTGCCGGCGGGGGGGCGGCTGATCATCGTCCACCGCGACACCAATCCCCTGGGCGCCGCATTCGACGGCTTCGCCCGGACGGTTCGCCGCGAACGCCCGCAAATCCTCGTGCGGGTAGTCGGGCATGACGGTGCCGACCCGGCCCCGGCGGCGGCGGCCGAGCTGGGTTTCGGAGAGCATGGGGCGATCCGCTATCGCCAGGGTGTCCGTGAACGGCTTCGGCTCGCCGAAGTACCCTCGGCGGCGGGAGAGGGGAAATTCCCGGTGGCGGCCGACGGCGTTTATCTGGTGACGGGCGGCGGCGGCGGCATCGGCCTTGCCTTGGCCGAGGAACTGGCGCGCCGGGGGGCGACCAGGATCGTCCTGGCGGGCCGCCACGCGCTCGGCCCGCAGGCCCTCGCCCGTGTCGATGCCCTCAACCGGAATGGCGTGACGGTGTCGTTCATCGCCGCCGACATTTCCGATGCGGAAGCGGCGGGCGGGCTGCTGGATGAGGTACGGTCCATGGGCCGGCTTCGGGGCGTCGCCCATGCCGCCGGCATCCTGCGCGACCGTGCCCTCGCCGATCTGTCGCCCGACGATATCGCCGCCGTGTTCGCCCCCAAGATCGCCGGGGCGATGGTTCTCGATCGTCTACTGGGCGATGCGCGCATCGACTGGGTACTGCTTTTTTCCGCCTTCGCCGGCTGGTACGGCAATGCGGGGCAGGCGGCCTATTGCTTCGCCAACCGTTTCCTCGACGGCCTGGCGGAGGCCAGGAACAAGGCCGGGCGGCGCTGGCTGTCCGTGGCCTGGCCCCTATGGGCGGTGCCGGGTATGGCCGGCGATGCCGAAGCCCGACATCTGGCCGACGCCTTCGGGCTTCGGGCCATGCCTCCCGCCGCCGGCTGGAGCGCGCTCGATCACGCCTGGGCCGGCGGCTGGCCGGTGGTCGCCGTTCTGCATGGCGACGGCGGCCGTCTTCGCGCCCGATTGGCGGCGGACGACCGGTCATCCGTCGCCGCCGAGACCGGAACGCCGGCTCCCGGCGGCGAAGAGATCGGCGGCATCCTGCTGGACGAGTTGAGCGCGTTGCTGAAGGTCGCTCCCCATGAAATCGACCTGTCGGCCCCCTTCAGCGAATACGGGCTCGATTCCATTTCCTTGACCCACTTGTCGCGCCGGCTGAACGCGGCGCTGGCCATCGCCACCACTCCCGCGCTGTTCTTCGAGGTGTCGAATTTCGAGGAATTGCTCGATCACCTGCGGGCCGTAGCGCCGACGAAGCCGAGGGTGGCCCCGCCGGAGGCCATCCCTACTCCCATTCCCGTCGCCGCTCCCGCCGCCGCTCCCGCGCCGGTCCGGTCCGGTCCTCGGGGCGTGGCGATCGTCGGCATGGACGCGGTGTTTCCGGGTGCCCCCGATATGGACGCCTTCTGGCGCCTGCTGGACGAAGGGCGAAGCGCCATCGTGCGGATTCCTCCCGATAGGTGGGACTGGCGCCGGGTGGACGGCGACCCCGGGCAACCGGGACGCACCAACGTCCATTTCGGCGGCTTCATCGAGGGGGTGGACCGCTTCGATCCGGGCCATTTCGGTATCGCTCCGGTCGAGGCCGAGGCCATGGACCCCCAGCAGCGCCTGCTGCTGCAATCGGTGTGGCGGATGTTCGAGAACGCCGGGCACGACTGGCGCGACTTCGCCGGCCGGCGTGTCGGCGTGTTCGTCGGCGCCTCGAACCACGACTACGCCGCCATCGTCCGCGAATCCGGCGGTGCCGTCGAGGCCCACACCCCTTCCAGCCTCGCCCCGTCGCTGCTGGCCAACCGTGTTTCGTACGTGTTCGACCTCAGGGGCCCCAGCGAGACGGTGGACACCGCCTGTTCGTCGTCGCTGGTGGCCATGGCCCGCGCCATGGCCGCGCTTCGGTCGGGGACGTGCGAGGCGGCCATCGTCGCCGGGGTCAACCTCATGCTGGTGCCCGACCTGCACATCGCCTTCGCCAAGGCGGGAATACTGAGTCCCACCGGCCGGTCGGCCAGTTTCGGCGACGGGGCGAACGGCTATGTCCGGGGCGAAGGATTGGCCTCGCTGCTGCTGAGGCCCCTCGACCGGGCCCTGGCCGACGGAAACGTGATCCATGCGCTGGTGACGGGCGCCGCCGTCAACCACGGCGGCCATGCGGCCTCGCTTACCGCTCCCAATGCCCAGGCCCAGGCCGAGGTCTTAGTGGAGGCATGGGCCGATGCGGGAATCCCGCCGGAAACCCTCGACTGCATCGAAGCCCACGGCACCGGAACGCGGTTGGGAGATCCGGTGGAAATCAACGGCATCCGCCGCGCCTTCGCCCAAGCGTTCTCCGGGGCCGGCATTCCCCTTCCCTCCCGGCCTTTCTGCACCGTCGGCACGGTCAAATCCAACATCGGCCATCTGGAGGCGGCGGCCGGCGTCGCCGGCATCGTCAAGATCGTGCTGGCCATGCGAAACCGGCGTATCCCCGCGAGTCTGAACCTGGAGCAGATCAACCCTTACATCGAGCTGGACGGGGAGCCGTTCGACCTTGCCCGGAACGCCCGGCCCTGGCACGCCTCGCCGGATGCCTCCGGCCATCCCCGGCCCCGGCGGGCCGGCGTCAGTTCCTTCGGCTTCGGCGGCACCAACGCCCACGTTGTGCTGGAGGAATTCTCCTCTCCGCGCCCCCCTTCGCCTCCAGCGGATCGCCGGCGCCTGTTCGTGCTGTCCGCCCGCGACCAGGAGGGGCTGCGCCGCCGCGCCGCCGACCTGCTCGCGTGGCTGCCGCCCCATGATCCCGGAATGCCGGCGCCGTCCCCCGCCACCGGCCATCTTGCCGATGAGGTCAAGGCCCTGCTCGCCGGCATCCTTTCCATGACGCCGAACGATGTCACGGACGACGAGCCCCTGGCGGACCTTGGCGTCGATGCGGCGCGGGCCGGATTGCTGCGCGACGCCATCCGGGACCGGTTGGGGCGCCACCTGCCGCAGGGCGCGCTGTCCCTGGACGCCACCCCGGCTTCGATCGCCCAGGCGCTGGGGCGCGATGCCGCCTCTCCGTCGGCCCGTCCGGTCACCGCCGAGACCGTGGATTTCGACGCCCTGGCCTATACCCTTCAAGTGGGGCGCGAAGCGATGAAGATCCGGGGCGCCGTGGTCGCCACCGACCACGCGGCTTTCGCCGCCTGGCTGGCCGACGTGGCGAGCGGCCGTCTGAAGCCTGCCGAAGCCGGAGGCCGCGACGCCCTCGGCCCGCTGCTGGACGGCCAGGCGGGAGCCCGATTCGTCGGGGAATTGCTGGAGGGGCGCGACCTGGAACGCTTGGGGCGGCTGTGGACGCTGGGCGCCGATGTGGATTGGCGACGTCTCTACGATGCGCCTCCCGGCCGTCTGGCGCTTCCGCCCTATCGTTTCGAGGGCTTGCGCCATTGGGTGGGGCCGACGCGCGATTCCCGGCCGGCGGCCGAGGCCACGCACCTGCTCGAACCCCGGTGGCTCGACACCGCGCCGCCCCCCGTCAGCCSGCCGGTCCAGGCGGTTTTCCTGCTCGCCCCCGCCCCCGAGATCGCCGCCGCCCTTCGCGGTGCCGGCATCGCCATCGAGGCCCCGGCGGCGGCGGACGGCGACGATCTCTCGCGCATCGAAGCCATGCGCCGGAATGCGCTGGCCGCCTTGGCGGCGGGCAAGCCCCTGGCCTCGGTCGGCTGGACCGACGATCCCTTGGGTCTGGCGGGAGCCGCGATGCTGGCGGCCCTCGCCGCCGAGGAACCGGGTCTGAAACTGGTGTCGGCGGCAGTCGAGCCGGAATTGCGACATTCGGCCCATCTCGCCGAGGCGTTGGCGACGGTGCTGGGAGCCTTCGAGCTCGGCCACCGGGAATGGCGCATCGGCCTCGGCGGGGACGGGAGGCCGGTCTGGCGGACGCGCCGTTTCCTGGCGGTGGAAACGGCCCCGGCGGTCCCGCCGCCGCAGGGTGGCGTCTGGCTGATCACCGGCGGCGGCGGCGGGCTCGGCGCGATCTTCGCCCGCCACCTTGCCCGGACGGGCGCGGCACTGGCGCTGGTGGGCCGCAGGCCCCCGGATCAGGGCATCCAGGCCTTGCTGGCGGAGCTTCGCCGGATGGGCGCGCGGGCGGAGTACCGTGCCGCCGACGTCGCCGACAGCGGTTCGCTCGGGGCGGCGCTCGGCCAGCTCAGGACTCTCCTGGGGCCCTTCACCGGGGTGATCCATGCGGCCGGAGTGCTCGACGACCGCCGGTTCGGCGACAAGACGGCGGAAAGTTTCAGAAGGGTGGTCTCGCCCAAGGTGGTGGGCGCACGCCTCCTCGATCACCTTACGGAAGCAGACCCGCTGGAGCATTTCGTCCTGTTCTCTTCCGCCGCGCCGTGGATGGGCGGGGCCGGACAGACGGATTACGCCTTCGCCAATCGGTATTTGGACGAATTCGCCCTTTGGCGGGAACGGCGGCGGCGGGACGGCGGGTGTCCGGGGCGGACCATCGCCATCGACTGGACGCTGTGGCGGGATGGCGGAATGCGCCCGGACAGCGCGGCACTGGAGATGCTGTCCCGGGAAACGGGGCTGGATGCCCTGGCCGAGGCGGCGGGAACGGCCGCCTTCGACCGGGCCCTGGCCCTGGCGGGGGCGCAGGTACTGGTGGCTTCGGGCCCTTCCGACGCGCCGGCCTTGTGCCGTCTTCGCGGGGAAGCCCCGCCCACCCGGCCCGGAGCCCAACTCGCCGCCCGGCCCCTGGTGGAGATCGTCGTCGAGGCGATGCGGCTGGACACCCCGCCCGAACCCCACCAGGACCTGCGCGATCTCGGCCTCAGTTCCATCACCGCCATCCGGCTGGTCAACCTGCTGAAAGAGTGTTTCGGGACGGCGCCCAGGGTGGGCGACATCCTCGCCAATCCGACGCTCGCCGCGCTGAGCGCCACCGTGGCGACGGCGGCTCCGCGGCCCGAATCCCCATTCTCCGAGGGCCAGAAGGCTCTGTGGACCCACTATCGGCTGGCGCCGGACAGCGCCGCGTACAACATGCCCCTGGCGCTCCGGCTGGACCCGGCCGTGGATGCGGCCCGGCTGCGCGACGCGGTGTTGCGGGTCGCCGCCGCGACCCCGGCCTTGCGTGCCCGCTTCAAGGATGATTCCCCGGAGCCGGTCCAGGTGGCCGACGACCGGCCGCCGGAGGTGGCCCTGACCCGGTTGGGGGCCGTGGCGGAGGCGGACCTGACCGAAATGCTCCGGCGGGCCGCCAAGGCGCCGTTCCGCCTCGAGGAGGAGCCCGCCTTCCGCGCCCATGTCTTCGTCGATGCCGAGCCCGGGCCGATCCTGCTGGCGGTGTTCCACCACATCTCGTTCGATGGCGTCTCGATCCAGCTGTTTCTCGACGCGCTGGGGGCGGCGTTGGCGGACAGGCCCGTGCCCCCGGCCGCGCCCTATGCCGATTTCGTGGACTGGCAGCGGCGCCACCTGGCGAGCGCCGAGGCGGAACGAGAGCTGGAGTGGTGGCGGTCGGAACTGGCGGCGCCCATCGCGCCGCTCGACCTTCCCACTCCGCTGAGACCGCGTCCCTCCCGGCCCGGCTCCGACGGCGCCACCCTTGCCGTGACGCTCGATCCGGCGCTGGTGACCGGCATGCGCGAGGCGGCGCGCCGGACCGGCGTCACCCCCTTCACCGTCGCCCTGGCCGCCTGCCGGACGCTGCTCGCCACCTATGTCGAGGGCGGTCCCGTCCGGCTGGCCGTTCCGGTGACGCTCCGGCCGGAGCCCGCCCTGGCCGGGACCATGGGCCATCTGGTCAACATGGTGGTGATCGGCGACCAGACCCGGCCGGACGAGGATGTCGCCTCTTCGCTGCGCCGGTTGGGCGGCAAGGTGACGGCGGCCCTGGACCGCTCCGGCGTGCCCTTCTCCATGGTGCAACGGGCCGTGGCCGAGGCGCGGGGACGGCCCACGGCCCTGTCCGAGATGTTTCACGGCGCCTTCTACTACCAGGATTGGCTGGCGAGGACGCCGGCCGGAAACGGCTTTTCCTATCGTCCGCTGCCCGGTATCCACCATGAGGGCGAGTTCGAGTTGGTGGTCGAAGTGTTCGCGGCCGCCGACACGACCGAATTGCGGGTGAAGTACGATCCCCTGCGGATCGACCCCGGCACGGCCCGATTGCTGGCGGATCGCTATGTGGGATTGTTGGAGCGGCTGGTCGCCGACTCCGCTTCGACGCTCGCCCGGCTGGCGGCCCCCACCCCCCGGGAAGCGGAGCGGCTTTCGGCGTGGAACCGCACGGAGGCCGCGCACGATCTTGACGATACGCTGATCCCGCGTTTCCGGCGCCAGGCCGACGCTTCGCCCGACCGCGAGGCGGTCGCCTGCCGGGGCCGGTCTTTCACCTACCGCGACCTCGACGCGGCGAGCGCCGCTTTCGCCCGGACCCTGGCGGCGCGGGGAATCGGGAGGGGCGATCGGGTGGGCATCCTGCTGGAACGCTCGGTCGATCTGGTGGCCGCCTTGCTGGGGGTGATGCGCTCGGGGGCGGCTTATGTGCCGCTCGACCCCGCCTACCCCATGGAACGGCTGGCCTATATGGTGTCGGATTCGGGAATGGCGGCCATCGCCACCGGACCCGCCCTGGCCGACAGGGCGAGGGAGCTGGGGGCCGAGCCCGTAATGGTCCCCGGGGCCGACGACGCCGGGACCGACGGCGCCGGGACCGGCGGCGAACCGCCCGCCCCCCGATCCTCGGACACCGCCTATGTGATCTACACCTCCGGTTCCACCGGACGGCCCAAGGGCGTGGCGGTCAGCCACGGCAACCTGATCAATTTCCTGCTGTCCATGGCGGCGAGGCCGGGGCTCTCGGCGGAGGACCGGCTGCTGGCCGTCACCACCATCTGCTTCGACATCGCCGGCCTCGAGCTTTACCTTCCCCTTCTGGTGGGGGCGACGGTGGACGTCGCCACCGAGGACGTGGCCCGCGACGGCGTCAGGCTCCGCCGCCAACTGGAAAGCGGCCCGATCTCGGTCATGCAGGCGACCCCCGCCACCTGGCAGATGCTGCTGGCCGCCGGGTGGCGGCCCAACCTGCGGCGCATGCTGGTCGGAGGAGAGGCCCTGCCGCGCGTCCTGGCGGAACGCCTGGGGGGCGGGGATGGATTGTGGAACGTCTACGGCCCCACCGAGACGACCATCTGGTCCACGGCCGGCAAGGTGGATATCGGTGGCCGCGTCACCGTGGGCACCCCCATCGACAACACCCGTATCGCGGTTGTCGACGCCGCCGGCGAGGTGGTGCCGGTGGGGGCGGTGGGGGAACTGCTGATCGGCGGAGCGGGGGTCGCGCAGGGCTATTGGCGGCAGGCCGATCTCACCGCCGATCGGTTCGTGGACCGGGGCGGGCCGGACGGCCTGGTGGCGAAGTGGTACCGCACCGGCGACCTCGCCCGCCTGCTCGCCGACGGGTCCCTGGAGATTCTGGGGCGTAACGACCAGCAGGTGAAGCTGCGTGGGCACCGGATCGAGCTGGGCGAGATCGAGTCGACGATCATGCGCCATCTGGGCGACGCCGACTGCGCCGTGGTGCTGAGGAGGGATGGTGGCGGCGCCGAGATGCTCACCGCCTTCTACGTCCCGGGGACCGACGATCCGCCGCCGGCCCGACGAATGAGGATGCTGGGCCGCTGGCTGCCCGATCACATGATTCCTGCCGGCTGGGTGAAGCTGGCGGCCCTGCCCCGTACCGACAACCTCAAGACCGACCGCAAGGCTCTGGCCGAGTGGTCGGACACCGGATGCGCCACGGCCCCGGCCGCTCCCCCGGCCCGTTCCCCGATCACGGCGGCGGGTCTCGGAACCGGCGAGATCGAGACGGCACTGGCCGGAATCGTCGCCGCCCGCGTCGGGCATGACATAACGCCCGCCGATCTTGCGTCACCCTTCGTTTCGCTGGGGGTGGATTCGGTCAGGGTGGTCGACGTGGTGCGGGACGTGAACGCCCGCTTCGGGCTCGATCTCACCCCCACCGACGTCTTCAACCATCCCAGCCTTGCCGCCTTGGCGGGGCGAATCGCCACTCTGATGCCGGCCGCCCCCCCGGTTCGCGGGACGGCGGGGCCGGTCCCGGCCGGGACCGGCGACGTGGCGGTCATCGGTTATGCCGCCCGCTTTCCCGGCGCCCGGAATGCCGGGAATTTCTGGCGCAACCTCGCCGCCGGCCGGTGCTCCATCACCGAAACGCCGGCATCCCGCTGGCGCTGGCAGGACATCTTCGATCCCCGTCCGCAGAATCCCGGCACCAGCTACAGCAAGTGGGGCGCCTATCTCGACGATATCGAGATGTTCGACGCCCCGTTCTTCGGCATGCTGGAATTCGAAGCGTCGCGCACCGACCCGCAACAGCGCCTGTTCCTCGAAATGGCCTGGATGGCGTTGGAGGATGCCGGCTATTCGGGAGCGGCGGTGGACGGGGCCGGCTGCGGGGTCTTCGCCGGCGCCGCCTTCGGGGACTATCACCGGCTGGTCGAGAAGGCGGGCCATTACGACGCCTTTTCCATGCTCGGCGCCAGCCCGTCGCTCCTTCCCGCCCGCATCGCCTATCTGCTGAACCTCACCGGCCCGACGGTGGCGGTGGATACCGCCTGCTCGTCCTCGCTGGTGGCGGTGCATCAGGCCTGCCAGAGCCTCAACGCGGGCGAATGCGCCATGGCCCTGGCCGGCGGCGTCTATCTTTCGGTCACCCCCCTGGCCCAAATGATCTCGGCGGCGGCCGGCATCCTGTCCGCCGACGGAACGGTCCGGCCCTTCGACGCCCAGGCGGGGGGCATCGCCATCGGCGAAGGGGCCGGCGTGGTGGTGCTGAAGCCGCTGGACCGGGCGCTGGCCGACGGCGACACGGTTCGCGCCGTGATCAGGGGAAGCGGGGTCAACCAGGATGGACGGACCAACGGCATCACCGCGCCCAACGCCCTGTCCCAGGCCGCCCTCATCGCCTCCGTGGCCGAACGGGGCGGAATCGACGCCGGCCGCATCTCCTATATCGAAACCCACGGAACGGGCACCCGCCTGGGCGATCCGGTGGAGATCGACGGAATCCGCCGCGCGCTGGGGGGCGGCACGTGCGCGCTGGGCTCGGTGAAGGCCAATATCGGCCACGCCTATCAGGCCGCGGGCATCGCCGGCCTGATCAAGCTGATCCTGTGCCTGGAGCATCGGCAAATCCCGCCCCAGATCGGCCTTTCGACCATCAATCCGCTGCTGCGGCTCGACGACGGAGGATTGCGCATCCCCCGCGTGCTGGAAGACTGGAACGCCGGCCCCACCAGGATCGGCGGCGTCAGCTCCTTCGGCTTCAGCGGCGCGAACGCCCATGTGCTGGTCGAGGAGGCCCCGGCCCCGCCGCCCGTCCCGCCGCCGGCCTCGGGCGATGTCCCGGATGAGGTGATCGTGCTGTCCGCCCTGGACGAGGACCGGCTGCGGGCCATGGCCGCCAATCTCCGGGAACGCCTGGAAGCGGCCGGCCCGAGCCTTGCCGACGTCGCCCATACTCTTCAGGCGGGACGGGCCGTCTTCGCCTGCCGGCTCGGCTTCATCGCCCGATCGACGCATGAGGCGGCGGCGGCCCTCGCGGCCTTCGCCGCGGGCGACCCGACCGGCCCCCGGTCGGTTACGGTGGTGCCGGGGCGGACCATGGTGGGCGCCGCCGATCCCACCAGCCAGCTCGCCGCCTGGATGGCCGGCGATACCGTCGATTGGGCCATCCGGCGAGCCCGGCATCCCGCCCGGCGCATTCCGCTTCCCGGCAGCGTGTTGCGGCCGGTGCGCTGCTGGATCGACGCGGTTCGGGAGGTGGAGGCGCCGGCCCCCCGACCCGCCGCTCCGCCCCCGCCGCGAGACGGTTCCCCGCCCCCGGTACTGTCCATACTGGCCGAGTACTGCTCGCTCCGGCCGCAGGACCTCACGCCGGAGACCCACCTGGAAGCCGATCTGGGCCTGGATTCCATCCGCCTGATGGGACTGGCGGCCCGTCTGGTCGCGGTCGGAATCGACATTCCCATGGCGAAGCTGGCGCAGGCGCGGCTGGTGGGCGATCTGGCGGCCCTGGCCGGCGCGTCCCCGCCGCCGCCAGCTCCGTCCCGGACGGAGAGCGAACCCCGCGTCATCCCGCTCCTGGACGCGCAGATGCTGTTCCTGCTGGGGCACCACCTGATCGATTCCAGCTCGCTGTGCTCGTGGGTCCGCCTTGGCGGCTCATTCGACCTGGAACTGGCGCGACGGGCTTGGCAGGCCCTGGTGGATCGGGCACCGGCGCTCCGGATCGCCTTCACCCGGCCGCCGGGGGGAGAGCGGCTGGGCGACATCGGCGCCGTGCTGTGGCCGGCGGAAAGCCGGACGGTTCCTACGCTGGAACTCGAGGAGCTTTCGGCGGATGCCGGCGGGCAAGCCCGGCTTCAGGCCTTCTTCGACACCCAGCTCAACCGGGAATGGGATCTGGTGGGGTGGCCCCTTCATCAGTTCCAGGTGCTTCGCCTGGGAACGGACGACCACATCCTGGCCTTCACCAACGAACATCTGATTTCCGACGGCATCGGCAACCAGGCCGCCCTGCGGGGGTTCCTCGAGATTTACGGCGCCCTGGCCGAGGGTCGGGAGCCCTCGTGGAACGAGGGGCTGGACGACGGGGCCTATGTGGCCCTCGTCGAAGCCATGAACGCGCGTTGCTTCCCCGATGTGGGCGTGGGCACGGGCGACGGCGGCGCTCCCTATTCCTGGAACCCCGAGAGCCGGGCGATCGACGATTTCAGGCCACTCTTCACCAATCGGACGCATGTGTTCGAGACCGGCCACACCGACAGGTTGAAGCACGCGGCGGAGCGGCTGGGCGTGTCGATGAACAGCCTGCTGGTGACGGCTTTCGCCCGTGCCGCCCGGTCGACCGACGGTCGGGGCGGGGACGGCGTGGCGGTGCAGGTCCCCACCGCCGGCCGAACCGTCGGCGGCCACGACGCCGGCCGCATCCTGGGCTGCTTCGCCCAGAACCTGACCGCCACCTTGCCGGAGGGGGACTGGGCGGAGGCGGCCCGCCGGTTCGCCGATATGCTGGCCGAGGACATGGCCGGCCACCGCGATTGGGCGATCACGCGCCAGTTGGCCGGCACCGCCGGCCGCGAGGTCCCCCTGGTGGACGGCCGCGTTCCGGACGTGCTGCGGTCGGCATTCCGCTCCCGGTTGCGCTCCAATCTCTATGCCCCCTATGTGGGCGAGACCGGCATCGCCGCCCGGTACGGGGGGCTGGCCGTCGCCGGATACCGGGCGGGCACCGTCAACGCCGCCGGGACCATCGACCTGCTGCACGAGATTTTCCGGGGCCGGCTGCATTCGTCATGGAACTGGGACGCCAAGTTCTTCCCCGCCCAGGTCATCGAGCGGCTGGAGGCGGCCTTCCTGAGCGAGCTGGACCACGCCATCGCCGCCGCCGAGGATGTTCCGGTTCCTCCCAGGCCGTCCGACGTCCCGTCGGCGGATGGGCGCCTTGAAACCCTGAAGGCCCTGGCCTCGGAAGTCTGTGGACAGGAGATCACCGACGTTCACGCCGACCTGGAAGTGAATTTCGGCCTGGATTCGCTGATGATGGTGCGGCTGGTCACCCGGCTGCCGGCCGGGTGGCTGGCGGGGGTGGAGCGGGGGCGGCTGCTGACCGCGCGTTCGCTCGCCGGCATACTGGCCAGGCTTGATGGCGCCTCGGCCCCGATGCCGGCCGCGACACCCATCGAGGCGATCACCGCCCAGGCGGCACGGACCCCCGATGCCGTCGCCATCGTGGGTGGGAAGGAACGGCTCACCTACGCCGAGATGGACCGGCTCGGAACCCGGGTGGCCGAGGCGCTGGTCGCTCGCGGCGTCAAGGCCGGCGACATCGTTGCCGTGCTGCTTGCCCCCGGCCCGTCATTCCTGGTGGCCGTCCAGGGGATTCTGAAGGCCGGGGCCGCCTATCTGCCGATGGACCCCAGCCATCCCGGCGACCGGCTCGCCTTCATCGCCGGCCATTCCAAGGCCGGAATACTGCTGACCGAGCCGGGATTGCGGGAGCTTGCCGCCCATGCGGCGGCCCATGGGGTGGAACCCGTCCTGGTGGACGACCTGACCGGTTGGACCGGCGGTCCCCGCCCGGCATTGCCGGCGATCGATCCCCAGGCGCCCATGGTCGTGCTTTACACCTCGGGCTCCACGGGCAGGCCCAAGGGCGTGGTGCTGAACCACCAGGGCTATGCCAACCGCCTGGCCTGGCATCAGGAGCGGTTCCGCCTCCAGCCCGGGGAAGCGGTGCTGCACAAGACCTCGGCCGGCTTCGACATCTCGGTGTGGGAACTGTTCTGGCCGCTGATGTTCGGCGGCACGGTGCATGCCCTGGAGCGGGCCACGGCCCAGAACCCCTGGGCCCTGGCCGATTACGTCCAGGCCCATTCCATCGCCGTCATGCACTTCGTCCCCTCGATGTTCGGGGAGTTCCTGGGTGCGCTGTCGGGCGAGGGGCGGACGTTTCCCTCGCTCCGGTGGCTGATCTTCAGCGGCGAGGCCTTGCCGGTCCACCATGTGCGGCGATGGTTCGCGGATTACGGTTCCACCTGCCGTCTCGCCAACCTGTACGGCCCCACCGAGGCGTCCATCGACGTGACCTGCCATGTGATGGACGGGGCGCCCGGTCCCGATACCGTCCGCCTGCCCATCGGGAAGGCGCTGCCCAACGTGCAGATGTATGTGCTCGATGCGCAATTGCGGCCGGTCCCCGACGGCGAGCAGGGGGAGTTGTGCATCGGCGGAATCCAACTGGCGGTGGGCTATCTCGATGCCCCCGACCTCACGGCCGCCGCCTTTCCGGCCCGGGCGCTGCCGGGCCTGGTGGGCGGGCGCATCTATCGCACCGGCGACATCGCCATCCGTTCGCCGGACGGCACCTTCGACTATCTGGGGCGTATGGATTCCCAGGTGAAGATCCGGGGGTTCCGGGTGGAGCTGGGCGAGATCGAGGCGGTACTGCTGCGGCATCCGGCGGTGGACGAGGCCGCCGTCCTGGCCGAGGAAGGCGACGACGGGCACAAGCGTCTCGTCGCCTTCCTCGCCGGCCGCAGGACGCCCGATGCCGGGATCAAGGAATTCCTGGCGGAACGCCTGCCCCACTACATGATCCCCCACCGCATCGTCTGGCTCGGCCGCCTGCCCAAGAACCCCAACGGCAAGCTGGACCACCGGGCTTTGAAGGCGGGGCCGGAAATATCGGGTGCGGCGGCTCTGCCCCTCGCCCCGGCGCAAAGATGGCTGGTGCGGCATTTCCCACGGCCGTACAACTGGTGGGGTTATACGAGGTTCGTCTGCAAGTTCCGGATCGACCACGCAGTCCTTCGGGCCGCCTTCGCTTTCCTGCTGAAACGCCATCCCGCCCTGCGGACCGTGGTGCGCGAGACCGGCGGGCAATGGGCGCAGGTGGTTCTGCCGCCCGAGAGCCTGGACGATATGAGAATCGAGGTCATCGACGGTGCCGGTCAGGATGCGGACGGGCGGGACGATCTCCTCGCGGAAAAGGCGCTGGCGCTCTGCGAGGGCTTCGATATCGGAACCTGGCCCCTGGATGGGGCGATCATCCTGACGCGCGCCGACGGATGGTCGGAGTTCTGCATGGTCAACCATCACATCAACAGCGATTTCGTCTCGAGCGCCGTCCTGTTCCGCGAGTTCTGGCTGGCTTACGACGCCCTGGCGGCCGGTCGGCCCGTTCCGGCGCCCCCCCCCCCGGCCACGCCCGCCGATCTGGTGAACCACCTGACCGGGCTGGAGCGCGGCGGCGATCTCGAGCGCGACCTGGCCTACTGGCGGACCGCCCTGGACGGCCTGCCGGCCCGGCCCGCCTTCGCCCCCGATCACCCGGCCGCCCCCAACACCGAGGCGGAGGCCGGCGGTATCGAGGCCAGGATCGGGGCGCACGACGCCGAAATCCTGATGCGCCAGGGCAAGGCGCGGTTCGGCTGCACCCTCTACCCGCTGCTGCTGGCCCCGCTCTACCGGGCGATCGCCGAAGAATCGGGCGTCGCCACGGTGGCGGTGAGCCAGCGCATGAGCGGCCGGGACCTGGGACCCGGCGGGCCGACGCTGGTCGAGGCGGTGGGAAATTTCGCCGTCCACTTCCCGTTGGTGGTCCGGAATGTGGAGGCCGTGGGCTGGACCGGGCTGGTGGAGGCCATCGCCGCCGGCCTGTCGGGCGTACCCCGTGGCGGAGTCACCTATGACTGGCTGGGGGTTCCCGGCCTTTACCCGGATGATTCCTTCGCGCCGGTGCGGGCCAACTATCTGGGGCATCTGCCGGCGCCGTCATCGGACCGCTTCGAGATGCCCGCGCGCCATTACAGCCGGCGCCTCGCCCCCGCCCGGCAAAAGCGGCCGGCGGTGGTGGAAATCCACTTCGCCGTGGTGCCCGAAGGCATCGACATCTCGCTCACCTGGTCGCGCCTCCAGTACCGCGCCGGCCGGGTCGAGGGGCTGCTGGAGCTTTACCGCCACCATCTGGACGGATTGCTGGCCGAGGTGGGGGGATAGGGTCAGACTTCCCAGTGTTCCTGGGCCTGGCCGTTCTCGACCCGGAAGATATCCACCACCTCGATGGGCGAGGCGTAGCCGGGCGGCGGATTGGCCATGAACACCTTGCCGCGCACCACCACCAGATTCCCGATTTCGACGATCCCGGTCATCTCGACCCTGAGGTCCGGCGACATTTCCAGATACCGGCCGAAGGCGGCCTTGAACCCCGCGCGCCCTTGCGGCACGCCGGCGGTATTCTGGATGTAGCCGGCGGCGATCAGCTCGTCGGCGGCGGACAGGTCGTGGGCATTGAAAATGTGCTCCCAGATGGCCGTCACCACCTCCTTGGGGGAAAGGGTCATGGGTTGGGCTCCTTGCCGTCGGTTAAGGTCGGGGACGCCCACGGCGCCATCCCGGTTTCCAGATAGCGCCACAGGCTGGCGCGCAACGCGGGGCGGTCGGTAAGCCCGGTGATGGCGTCGACCGCGCGGGCTTCGTCCGCCGGGTCCATGGGAAGGCCGCCGTGAAAGAGGGCCTTCACCACCGCCGCGGACCCGGCCGGCAGCCGGCCGAGGCGAAGCGACAGGCGCCTTACGGCACCATCGACCGAGCCATCGGCCACGATCTCGTCCACGAGACCGTGCGTTTCCGCCGTCGTCGCGGTGACCGGCTCGGTGGTCAGCGCCATGGCGGCTGCGCGATGGGCGCCGATCCGCCGTTTCAGGTAGAGGCCGGCCAATGCCGGGACCAGCCCCCATAGCGCCTCGGGCAGGGCGAAGCGGGCGGCGGGCGTGGCGATCACCCGATCGCACGCGGCGGCAAGGCCGACGCCGCCGCCGAGAGCGGCTCCTTCCACCACCGCCACGGTGACCAGCGGCGATCCGGCCAGCCGGCGCAATACGCCGGCGAAAGCCTCGTGCAGTCTCCGGCTGGTCTGTCCGTCGGGCAGGTTGACGACATCGCGGAAATCCATGCCGGAGCAGAATTCGTCCTTGCCGCCCTCCACGGCCAGCAGCACCGCGCCCTGCTCGGCCGCCCGGTCGAGGACCGCCGACAATTCGCCCAACATCGCCATGGAAAGGGCATTGCCGGAGTCAGGGCGCTTCAGGGCGACCCGCCAGGCGCGTCCGGTGACGGCGACGTCGAGCGTGCTCCAGGTTCCGGCCATTCCCGCCCTCAGCTCCAGCCGTAGATGCGGTGATAATCCTCGATCCCCTTCAGCACCAGAAGCCCCCTGTCCTTGAATCGCTGATCATAGATGTCGCGGAACGGCGAAATATCCACCTCTCCGTCCTTGACGCCGAACAGCCACGGGGCGTTGAGGTCGAGGATGCGGTCATAGTCGGGGATGGAGAGTTTGCGCCGCGCCGCCAGTTGGGCCTGCGTCCCCATGGACCGCATCCTTTCCGCCGACCGGGCATCGGCGACCCCCGAAAAGAACTCGGACGAACACCCCGATCCGTAGGAGAACAGGCCGATGCGCTTGGGCAGGGTGAAGTCCATCCCGTCGAGAAGGCCGGCGAGCGCGATGAAGACCGTGGCGGAATAGGCGTTTCCCACCTGCGCGCAGAATTGGAGCGACGGCGCCACCCTCCGATCGAAATCCGCGTCGATTTCCGCCGGGGCCATCTTCTTGAGCCGGCGCAGCATGGTGCGGTGGGCGCCCTTGACCATGCCCGCGAAGGGGGTGTGGAAGGCGAGCGCGCCGAAGCTTTGGAGGAAATCCGCCCCGTCCACCCGCGCCGCATAATCCGCGAAGGCGCCGTCCAGGCATTCCAGATAGGCCATCAGGGACAGGTCGGCATTTCCGGTTTCTATCTCGGCGGTGGGGCGGCAGGTGTCCATCACCTCGTAGCTGCACAGGCCGTTGGCGCCCAGGTCCAGGTCCAGGATCACCGGCCTGTCGCTGACCAGCATGGCCGCCGCGGCGACCCCCTGGGATGGTTCGGCGTAACCGAGCTTGACCGACGGACGGGCGACGTCCGTGGCGATGACCAGCGCCGTCCGTCCCGGCATCAGCCCGGAGGCCACCTGATTCGTCGCCATCTGCAGGGCGGCCGTCGCCCCGTAGCAGGCCTGCTTGACCTCGAACACCCGGCAGGACCGGCTGAGCCCCAGATGGTCGTGAACGTAGGTGGCCAGCGCCTTGCCGAAATCGATGCCCGATTCGGTCGAGGTCACCAGGAGGGCGATGGACGCGCGTTCCTCGTCCGACAGGCGGTCGATGATGGGCTTGGCGGCATTGACCGCGTTGGTCACGGCATCCTCGCAGGGCAGGTTCACCGCCTTGCGCCGCATCATCAGATTGGCCTGGCGGGCGGGGTCGAGGCCCCGCGCCACGAACAGATCGTCCACTTCGATGAAGGCCTGGGTACCGTAGACGCTCAAGTATTCGATGCCGACGCGGCGTTCGTTTCCGTCCATCCCGTCCTCATTTCCCAATGGCGGCGCGGATCACCACCGCCGTATGGATGCCGCCGAAACCGAAGGAGTTGCTGACCATGGTGCCGATGGCCGCGTCGCGCGGCCCGGCCCCCACCAGATCGAGCCGGTCGGTGACCGGATCATCGAGATTGCGGTTGGGATGGAGGAAGCCCTCTTCCATCTGAAGGATCGCGGCCACCGCCTCGACCAGCCCGGCCGACCACAGCCCGTGGCCCAGCAGACCCTTGGGCGCGTTGACCGCCACCCGGTGGGGCCCGAACAAGGCGTCCAGGGCCTCGGCTTCCGTCCGGTCGCCAAGGGGCGTGGACGTGGCATGCGCGCTTACCGCGTCCACGTCCGCCGGCTCCAGCCCCGCCCGCCGCAGCGCCAGTTCCATCGCCCGAAACTCGGCCGCCCCGTCGGGAACGGTATGCCCGTTGCCCGAAAGGGCCGCCGCGCCGCCGGCCAGGATGGCGCGCGGCGTCGCTCCGCGCCGGGCGGCGATCTCTCCGGCTTCCAGCACGACGGCCGCCGCCGCCGCGCCCGGGATGAACCCTTCGGCGGCACGGTCGAAGGGGCGGCAGGCGCGATCCGGTTCCCGGGCGAAGGAATGTCCGCCGATGGCGCCCAGGCTGGAAAGGGCCTGGTATTCCATGGGTGAAAGATCGGCGGGAGGGGCGATGACGAGGCAGAGGTCGGCGTCTCCCCCCCGGATCATCCTGGCGGCCTGGATCAGGGCCAGATTGCCCGAGGCCGAGGCGCCGCCCACGGTCATTCCCTCACCCAACAGGCCCAGGACCTCGCTGGCGATACCCAGGGGGAAACTGTCCATGAATCCGACCCCCCAGGCGGGCGAAAGCCATTCGGGGGAGTTCCGGAACTTCTCGTGCAGCCGGTATTGCTGGCCGGTGGTGGCGTTCTGGGCGGCAACGACGATACCGGCCCGCTCCGGGTCGGGCGGTCCCGCCGTCAGCCCGGCCATGGCCCAGGCTTCCAGCGCGGCGAGCGTCACCGCCTGCACCGTCGGGTCCGCCCGATGCGCGAGGCGCCGGGTCCGCCGGGCCGCATCGGGCAGGCCCGGCACGAGCTCCGCCAGGGCCGCGGCGAGGTCGATCGGGGGCAACGGCGCCCGGACGACGGGAAACGACAGGGGCGCAGGATGCTCGGTCAGGAACGCGGGGGGGAGAGCGCCCTTCAGCCCCTGCGACAGTCGGGCGAGGCCGATGCCGAAGGGGGTGACGACCCCCATTCCGGTGACGGCCACGCTGCCGGGACGGTCATAGGGCATCACCCGCCGCCGAGAACGATGGCGATCTCACCGAGATTGCGGCACCGGGCGAACCGGGTCATCGGCACCTTGACCGACAGGCGCTCGGCCGCTTCCAGAATGATCTCGGCACGTTCGATGGAATTGGCCCCCAGATCCTTCAGCGAATCCTCCGGCCCGAGCCGGCCGGCGGCGATGTCGGGAAGCACCTCGGCCACGCAGGCGGCAAGCGTTTCGAAGATCCGGTGATCCGCCATCTGCCCGTCCATGTTCATCCCATCCATTCCGTGAAGCGCCCGGTGATGAGGCTGGCCGCCCCGTTCATCAGGCGGAGGCCGATCTCGGCGACCTTGCGGTTCCGCCAGTCTTCCAGATCCGTGCCCTTGACCCAGGCGTTGAAGGCGCCCATGGCCGGGCCGGTGTGGATCTGGAAATTGACCTTCTGATCCATGGCGCCGTCGAGGGCCAAGCGCGTGGTGTCGAGGAAATACCGTTTGAACACCAGGGCCATCTTGAGCTTCGGGTTCCGTTCGGCCTCGGCCAGCGTGTCGGGCTCGTCCCTGGCGTAATGATCCGCCGTCTGGCGCCAGACCTCGTCGAGGCCGCGGCCGAAGAAGCGGCTTTCCAACTGCTCGCGGGTTCGCGCGTCCATGTCGTCCAGGCCGTCCAGCCGGCGGTAAAGCTCGAACAGCTTGTTGGCGCGGGCGGGAAAGAACAACCCCTTGGCGGCGACCTGGACCTTGGCCCCCAGTTCGAACATGTCGCCCGCCGGCGCATAGGCGGTGTCGTGGATGTCGAGCGACACCAGGATATCCTTGACCGCGCCGCTGGTCGCCGCCTCGACCGTGCACTGGTTGACCGAGCCGGTGACCACGAAGTCCGCGCCCAGCATGAAGGCGGCCGCCGCCGCTTCCGGCGTTCCGATCCCCCCCGCCGCTCCGACGCGGATGGGCTCGGCCCAGGCCCGCTCCGCCATCACCCGGTCGCGCAGGCGCATGATGGCGGGAAGCGCGGTGACTAGGGAACGCTGGTCGGTATGTCCGCCTGAATCGGCCTCGACGCAGATGTCGTGGGCGATGGGCGCACGCCGGGCGCACCAGGCTTCCTCCTCGGTCAGTTGTTCCCGGCGCACCAACTGGTCGATGACCTCCTCGGGGGCCGGCGCCATGAACTGGGCCGCTACTTCCGGCCGCGACACCTTGGCGACGACGCGGGTGGCGAGCGCCACGCCACCGTCGGGCAACCGCCTGGCCCCGGCGTATCGCAGACGAACCAGCGGCGGAGTGACCTGGAGGAACGCGGCGGCCTCGACCGTCGGCACCCTGGCCTCCAGCAGCAGGTCCACCATCTCCATCTCCGCCGCCGGCCGGTCGGGCCGGCTGAGGAGATTGACGCCCCAGGGATGGCCGTGGCCCAGCGCGGCCCGGATCTCCTCTATGTCGCGCCGCACCTGTCCGGGATCGACGCCGCCGGTGCCGAGGAAACCCAGCAATCCGGCGCGCCCCAGGGCAATGACCATGCGGGGGCCGGCGATGGCCTTGTACATTCCCCCCGCCGCATAGGCCAGCCGGGTTCCGTGCGCCTCGCGGAACGCCGCCGAACCCAGCTTGCGGGCGTCGAGGCCGGAGGGCGGAGGCGGCGCGGCGGGGGCGGCCTCCGGCTCGGGGTCCGACCCCGCGTCTTCGGGCAGGGGCGCCGCCTGGATCTTCACCACCAGCTTGGCCAGCACGTCGCCCGGCCCCACCTCCTCGAAGGTCCGGGCGCCACGGGCCAGGGCGTACTGGACGCTCTCGACCCAACGGACCGATCCGGTGATCTGGCTGACCAACTGGCGGCGCAACACGGCCGCCGCCCCGCGAAGGGGATAGGGCCTCGCGGTGACGTTGGAGATCACCGGCAAGGCGGGGTCGGCGAAATCGAATCCTTCGGCGAAGGACGCGAAAGCCTCGGCGGTGGGGATCATGTGGCGGGAATGGAACGGGGCCGACACCGGCACCGGGATGGGGATGGCGCCCTCGTCCTGGAAGACGGCGGCGGCCTGGTCCAGCTCGCCCTTCAGTCCGGCCAGGACCGTCTGTTCGGCGGTGTTGAGGTTGGCCACGTCGATGCCCGACAGGCCATGCCGTGCCAATACCGCGCGGATGCGGTCCGTCGTCAGGCCGATGACGGCCAGCATGGTGCCGCCCTTGGCTTCGTTCATCAGGCGGCCGCGTTCGCGGACCAGCCTGAGCCCGGTCTCGAAGTCGAACACCCCCGCCGCGAACAGCGCGGTGAATTCCCCCAGGCTGTGCCCCATCACCATGGAGGGGGCGGCGGCGCCGTCCTCGAGGCGCGCCAGCCAAGCAAGGGCCGACACCGCGAACAACGCCGGCTGGGTATGGTCCGTGCGGTCGAGAAGCCCGTCGGCATCCCTCAGGCAGAGATCCGCCAGGGAATAGCCCAGGATGGCATCCGCCCTGGCCACCAACTCGGGAAAGCGGGGGAACAGGCCGGCGCCCATGCCGACCCGTTGCGATCCCTGGCCGGGGAACATGCAGACGACCGTCATTCGCTCCATCCCTCCAGGGCCGCCGCCGCCCGCGACAGCCAGCCGCCCCACGCCCCCATCCAGGGGGGCGTACCCACCGGCTGCACGTTGTGGGGCAGCACCAGCGCCACGGCCAGCCGGCCGCAAACCCGGCTGATTCCCAGATATTGGCCGAAATTGGTGAAATCGGCGCGGTACACCGGGCCATCGAGGGTCAGGCGGGAAACCTCCAGCAGCTCGAAGGGGACCGTCAGCCCGCAACGCAGAACCTTGGACAGGGCCTCCTTCAGGCACCAGAGGCGGGTCAGCCCCTCCTCGGCCGAGGCGGCGGCGGCCGTCGCCATGCTCCGCTCGGACGGGGTCGTCTGGCTTTCCATGGCCGCCAGGCGGTCCGGGGCGATCAGCTCCACGTCCACCCCCATGGGGCAGGCTTCGGGAAAGGCGACGGCCAGGGCCACCGGGCCGGCATGGGACAGGCTGACCTGCAGGTTGGCCGTGCCCGGCCCCGCCACCACGGGCTGTTCCAAAACCCCGGGGCGGATGGCGACGGCGCGGGGGGCGAGACCAGGGACAAGCGCGGCCAGAGCGCCCTTGGCGGCATGGCGGCCCGCCAGAAGGCTGTGGCGCCGCCGGGGATGCATCCGGTCGGTCAGCATTACCGCCTCGCTCGGATGCAGGAACGCGTCCCCCTCCCCCTCCAGCCAGCCGAACGGGGCCAGGGTGATGGCCGACGCCGCCCGCAACGGCCCCCGTTCGCCGTTCAGCCCGAACGGCTCGGCTTGGAACCAGGCGGGGGAGTCGTCGAGGATCGGGGCACCCGACATGGCGGACGGCTAGGTCGAGGCGTGGTGGAGGAGGCGAACCGCCTCGCCGGTCTGCACCCGCCAAAGGCCGGCATAGATGCCTTTCCGGCGCAGCAGCGCCTCGTGCGAGCCGGACTCGACGATCCGCCCTTCCTCCAGGACGTGGATCATGTCGGCATTGCGCACCGTCGAAAGGCGGTGGGCGATCATCACCGTCGTCCGGTCCCGCGAAATGCGGTCGATGGACAACTGGATGGCGGCTTCCGTCTCGTTGTCCACCGCCGAGGTCGCCTCGTCGAGGATCAGGATGGGCGGATTCTTCAGCATGGTCCGGGCGATGGAGATGCGCTGGCGCTGGCCGCCCGACAGCTTCTTGCCGCGCTCGCCGACGGCGGTGTCGTAGCCGTCGGGCAGCGCCTCGATGAAGGCGTGGGCCTCGGCGGCCTTCGCCGCTTCCACCACGTCCTCGAAGCTCGCGGCCGGCCGGCCGTAGAGGATGTTGTCCCGGATGCTGCCGTCGAACAGGGACACGTCCTGGCTGACGAAGCCGATGGCCCGGCGCAGGTCCGTGAGGTCGAGATCGCGCAGGTCCTTGCCGTCCAGAAGAACCGAGCCGCCGTTGACGTCGTAGAAGCGCATCATCAGCTTGACCAGGGTGCTTTTGCCGGCACCGGTGGAGCCGACGAAAGCCACCGTCTGGCGCGGCGGGATCGTCACGCTGAAATTCCGGAACAGCGGATTGTCGGGCCGGTAGGCGAAGTCGATGCCGTCGAAACGCACCATGCCCTCGACCCGGTTGGCGGGCAGTGGCGTGTCGCCGCCGACGATGGTGGGTTCGGCGCGGATGAGCTTCAGCAGCTCGGCGGCGGAGCCCACCGCGTTCTTGTACATGTCGTAGCCTTCGCCCATGCCCTCCATGCGCACCAGCAGCTTGGGCACGAAGAACAGCAGCAAGGTGAACATGGACGGCGCGATGCTGTTGCGGGCCACCAGGAACCCGCCGGCGGTCATCGACAACGCGAAGGACAGCGAGATCAGCAAACGCATGACATCGGTATATTTCGAGCTGGTGGCCACGGCGCGGTCGCTGGTGTCGCGCACCCCCTGGCTGATCTGGAGCAGGCGGCCCACCTCCTGCCGCTCGGCGGTGAAGCTCTTGATGGTCGCCAGGTCGGTGAGGTTGTTGGACAGCAGCTTGTTGAGCCGGCTGTTGACCTCGGCCATCTCCTCGTAGGGCTTCTCGGTCTTGGTCTGGACGTAGCGGGCGCCCAGCATGATGATCGGCAACGGGACCAGGGCGGTGACCGCCAGGGTGGGCGAGACCGCCAGCAGGGTCACGACGATGATCAGGGCCGTGATGGCCCGCTGGAGCATGTCGTCCGCCCCCGTCTCCAGAAAGCGGTTGATGGTGGCCAGATGCTCCGACAGGGTGCGGACCAGCGCCCCCGAGGACTGGTTCTCGATGGTCGCCAGATCCAGTTCCTGGACGTGGGCGTAGGTATCGACGCGGACGCGGTGTTCCAGATCACGCGCCATCCTGCGCCAGGCTTCCCGCTTCTTGCGCTCCACGACCAGTTCGGCGGCGAAGGCGGCGGCGGTGAAGGCGCCCAGGAACACGAGCTGCGCCGGCATCGACCGCAATCCCATCGCCGCCAGGAACTTGGGCGCATCCTTGTTGACCACGTTGACGATGGCTACCAGCCCCAGCTCGGGCAGGAAATTGACCACGTTGTTGACGATGGACCACAGGGGAGCCTCCCGCGCGCCCCTGCGGTCCAGCTTGAACCGCGTGAGGAGTTCCCGCAGCGGGTTGCCCGCCGAAAGAAGGGCGGGGTGGACGGTCTCCTCCTCCGGCCGCCGGCCGCCGGGGGCGGCCTCCCGGACGAGGCGGTCGAGGGCGTCGCGGATCACCCGGGCGCCGTTGACCGTGAGGGCTTCAAAGTGGAGGAGAACCCGGCCGGTGAGGTGATTGGCCCGGACGTCCCGGACGCCGGCCACGCCGCCCACCAGCGCCTCGAGGCGCTGGGCGAGGTCGCGCCGCCCCACAAGGCCAGGGATGTCCCAGCGTTGACGCCCGGGAATTTCTGAACGCAGGCGGAGATCGAAGATATCGGCGGCCATGCCCATCAGTTGCCGCGATCCCCCTCGGCGCGGGAACCGGCCGGCTGGCCCGCTGGGGGGGCATTCCGCTTGTCCAGGACGTCACGCCATTCGGCGCGAACATCCTCGACGTCCTCCTTGACGCCGCTCAGCCCACCCGCCACGCAATTGCACAGGCGGTTCACGATGCCCACCAGCATGGTCGGAGAACTGCGCGCCGCCATGAACAGCACGATCAGGACAACAAGCAACAGAGCCCAGAACATGCGCTCGATCCCCCGAACATACCGCTGCCCGCCCCGCCTCGACGGCGGCGGGAGCGGAACCAACGGAAATTCAGACGGCGGGCTTTTCGGCCGGCGTTTCCGCCTTATCGGCCGGAGCCTCGGCAGCGGCGGTCTCGCACTTCCTGAGGGGGCGGGCCGCGTCCACCACGTGGTCCCAAAGATACTTGTCGGTGACGGACTTCGAGAAACTGTCGGCCGCGACGATAATCAGGCCGGCCGGCCCCAGCAGCGCCTTGGCGCCCAGCCCGAGAACGGTGTGGACGGCGCCGTTCACCAACTTCCCCTCCATCAGCAGGCTGACGCCCGGAAGGACGGACTCGCCCACGAGCTTCGCACCATTCACCAATGCGCGTACCGGTTCGGTCATCTTGCCACCCTCGGATAGATGAAATGAGCCTTCCACAGCAGCCAGCCGATCAGTTGCCCCTGTCGGGTCGCCACCTCGCCCTAATGGTTATCACAAAACTAGGTCCTATGCACCTTGAGTTGTCCATCGCGAATGGAAATTTTCCGTCCTGGATCGGCCGTTTCCCTTTTCCTGGCGGTCAGGCGGGGCGCCTTCCCCGCGGACGGCCAGCGCCTTCGCCAGCCGTTCCCGCAATGCCGCCACCGAAGCCTGGCCCGGCGTCATGAGGCTGACCACCCGTCCGTCGGCCTCGGGGCCCAGGAGGTATCTGACGAAATTGGCCAGGGTGCCCGACGGCCCCACGTCGACGTAGAATTGCCGCCCCTCGCGCTCCAGCTTCCGCACGGTGTCGGCGAAGAGGATCGGCTGGCGGACGATATTCCAGAGATGCCCCCGGGGAATGACCCTGCGCTCCTGGCCGTCGACGCAGGAAATCAGCGGCACCCGGGCCTCGCCAATCGTCACGCCGCCGGCCAGGCGGTCGAAAACCGCCTTGGCCGGATCGATGAAGGACGCGTGGAACCCGAAGGAAACCTCGAGACGCTGAAACAGGATGTCGCGTCCCGACAGCGCATTCTCCAGGGCGGCGAGGCGGTCCACGGGGCCGCTCACCACGAAATGCCGGTCGAAGTTGACGGCGGCCACTTCCAGGCCGGCGAACAGGGCCGGTTCCTGCCGGGGCAGAAGGGCGTCGGCCAGGACGGCGGTCATCCCCCCCCTTGGGGCATGCGCCTCGAATCCGACGGCCTGGGCCTGGAGCAGGCGGAACATGAGTTCGGGCTCGACCGCCCCCGCGAACGCCATGGCCGTGTATTCGCCCAGGCTGGCGCCCAAGATGCGGTCCGGATGCACGCCCCATGAGCGAACCGCGTGGCACAGCGCCAGTTCGACGGCATAGAGCGTGGGATGGGTCCGCGTCAGCCGGTCGAACGGCGACGAGGCCGGGGAAACGGCATACAACTCGTCCACCACCGAAAAGCCGGCCTCGCGCTGGCCCAGATGGTCGGCCCAGAATATCCAGCGGCGGAAGACGGGATCTTCGTCGAACAGGGTGCGGCCCATGCCGCGGTAATGCGATCCCTGGCCCGACAGCAGGAACACGACGGGCGCCGTTGCCGCCGAATTCGCGGGTACCGGTGTCAGGACGTTTTCCCGGGGCCCCGGTCGGCCAGCAGGTGGCGCAGTCCGAACGTGACGAACGGCGTGAGGACGAGGCTGAGGACCAGCGCGCCCCAGAAGCCGACCCGGCTTCCCCGGGCCTCGAAGGAGACGAGAAGGGCCAGCGCAAGATAAAGAATGACGAAGATGGGCAGCATTGCACTCTCCCTCGCTTGATCGAATCTGCGCCTCAACGCTCCAGCCCCAGTGGCTGGCCGCTGCCGGTGGGACCGCCGAGTTTCGGCCAGACCACGCGGAAGCCCTCCTGGACCGGCGGCCGGTTGCGCAATCCCTCGTCGGACACCGTTTGGCGAATTACGCCGGGGTCCCCCACGCTCCGTTCGGCCAGCCCCTGTCCGGGCTCGCCGTCACCGGTGAAGGGGGAGACGGCCCGGTCGCTCGAAAACCCCCGTGTCGCCTCCGGAGCCCGCGCGCCCCCCTTCGCCGGCTCTGGGGCTTTCGGCTCGGCCGGCGGCTTCGCAGGGGCGCCCTTGAGCGGAGAGCCCGGCAACGCCGCTCCATTCTCGTCCAGCCGCTCCTTCGCCTCGGGCACGATCACTCCCTCGGAGGTGACGTTGCTGTTGGGGAACAGGCGGGGCGTCCGGTCCCAGTCCGGCAGCGGGTTGGCCGCGGACGAGACCGGTGCGACGGCCCTGGGGGAAGGGAGGTTGTGGATGTCACCGCCGAGGATCAGCGGCATCTGGTCCTTGCCGCCGCCGACCACCACGATCTTGGAATTGGGCGAACGCGACAGTGCCACCGTCGCCTCGATCCCCCGCCAGGTGAGCAGATTGGGGGTCAGCGCCTGCGAGACGACGGAATAGAAATTCTGGATGCCGATCGCCTCGATGCGTTTGCGCTCGGCTTCCTGGCGCTCCATCTCCAGGCGGAAGATGTAGGACGCCGCCGACTGCTCCTGGGCCAGCTTGTCCTCGATGGCGCGGGCCATCGTCTCGGGCATGATGACCTTGCGCACGATGATGTAGTGGAAATCGATGATCTCGCCGTAGCGCGTCGCCTTCACCAGATCGTAGATCTGCTTTTCCAGGCTCCGGAAATCGATGGTGTAAAGCTCGTGCGTACCGAACCGCGACACCATCTGGCGCACCGAACCCGTCACCAGCGGACGCACGATGCGATCCGCGAAATCGGGCCCCAGCTCCCGGACCAGGCGGCCGGCCCGCTTCGGATCGACCCGAAACACCGCCGAGATGTCGAAACGCAGATACAGGCCTTCCTGGCTGAGGACGGTGACCTCGTAATCCTGGGTCTGGACCCGAGTCTCGACGATGTACATGCGGTTCCAGGGCCACTTCATGGCAATTCCCTCGCCATAGACCTTTTCGGCCCGCGTGCCGCCGAACAGCCAGGAATAAAGCACCCCCACATGACCGGGAAGAATGGTCACCACGATGTAGTTCCACAGCAGCAGCAGCAGCGCGGCCAAGACCAGGATGAAGCCGGTCGCCCAAGTGAAGAACCGCCGGACGTCGCCTTCGGTCACGCGCTGATCGCGTTCATTCGCTTCCATGGCAGGGGGGCTCCGGTGCGGTCTGGGGATCGACGATCCGGCCATCGCGCATGGTCAGCACCTGGTCGGCGACGCCGTAGGGGTTGGGGTCGTGGCTGACCAGGACGACGGTCTTGCCGGCGGCGCGCAGGTCGGGAAGGATTCGGGTATAGAAGCGTTCGCGAAAGGCGGGGTCCTGATCGGCGGTGAATTCGTCGAGCAGCAGAATCGGCCGATCCTCCAGCAGTGCGACGGCCAGGGCCAGCCGCTTGCGCTGCCCGGAGGAAAGCTCCAGCGTCGAAAACTGTCCCGCCGCGAATTTCACCCGGTCGGCCAGCCCCAGATCGGCAAGGAGGGCGTTGACCCGCTCCTCGCCGACCTCGGCCAAGCCGTAAAGCCGGTCGAACAGATGGAATTCCGAGAAGACCGCGCTGAACAGGGTGCGGTAATCGGCGACATTGGCGTGGTCCACCAGCCGGCGGTTCCACAGGACGACGCCGGAATGGGGCTCGTATAGCCAGGTCAGCAATCTGAGGATGGTGGACTTGCCGCTGCCGTTGGCGCCCACCAACACAACCACCTCGCCCGGCCGGATGGTCAGGCTGCACGGCCCGACGGTGAACTGGCTCCGCCCATCGCCGTCCCGATAGGAATGGACGACCTGGTTCAGCTCGATGAGGTCGAATTCCGAACCGGGCGACGCGGCGAGAAGCTCGGGGCCGTGACCTCCCGCCGCAAGGTCCGCCTCCAGCCGGTCCAGGCTGTCGAGGGCCAGATTCGCCTTTATCAGCATGGGCAGCGCCCGCATCACCACGTTCAGGGTCGAAAGCAGGAAGATGACCACATAGGTCACCTTCACCGCCGTCTCGCGGCTTTCCAGGTGTTGGGGCAGGGCGAACACCACCGTCGCCAGCAGCAGAGAGAAGCTGAGGTGCGAGATGCTGAGGCCGTAATTGATCCGGCGCGACGCCGCGCGCTTCAGGTCCTGGGTCAAGGCCGATTGCATCGCCAGATGAACCTGTTGCAGGTCGTCCGCCCGCCTCTGGTGCATCTTCACTTCCTTGAAGCCGTCCAGCAGGTGGCGGAATCGGCCGAGGTAATCGGTCTCCGCGTCGCCGGCCGCCAGCAGGGCGGCGCGGCTGTTCCGCTGGCTGACCCGGTAGAAATAGACGGTGGCGGCGAACAGGATTGCGACCACGGCGAAGGCGAAGGGCGACAGCCACGCCACGTAAAGGCCGGTCAGAACCATGGCGATGCTGGTGATGGCGCCATGCATGACCAGGGCGCTGGCCTCGGACAGCACCGCCGTGTCGCGGGCGAGCGTGGTGTAGATCCGCGCGATACCCACCCGTTCGATGGTCGCCAGATCGGCGTGGCGGACCCTTTCGGCGATGCGAAGCCGTAGAGACTGAAGCAGGCGTTCGGCCAGGGCCGAGGACATGTCCAGCGTCTGCGACTGGCCGCCGACGGACAGGGCGGTGGCCAGGACGAACATCACCAGCTTGGCGAAATCGATCTCGGAATTGATGGGGCGGTCGGCGACGCTGTTGACGATGACCGTGATGGCGGCGGTCCCGACGGCCGACAGCACGATCGCCAGGACCAGCCCATCGCGTGAGCGGCTGCGACGACCGAAAAGGACCCGTAGAAACCGCATCGTAGGTGAACCATTCGGCGCGCCAGCCCTGTGCTCCCCCGTGGAACAAGGCCCGGATTTTCGCTGCATAACCCAGGGTACCCAATAGCAGGATTGATCTTCTATCTGTCAAGGGAGGTTGTGTCTCCCGGCCGATAATCGCCGCCTGGATGAAGTGGGCCGGCTTGCTACCGGTCGTTAGGGGGGCATCTGTCGTTTCCTTGCGTCGAGCCGCTCCATCGCCGGAGGGTGTATGACCCGCTATATCCCATGTGACGTCATCGGTCTGGGCGGGTGCGTGGCCCGCCCCTGGACCGTCTCGACCGCCAGATGGGCCTGGATCTGTACCGTCTTGCCCAGCCCCATGTCGTCGGCGAGGATGCCGCCCAGTTTCACCTCGCGCAGAAAGGGAAGTCGCGGACCAGGACAATATTGGCGGCGGCCAGAGGCGGCGCGGACATAAGTGCGGCAGCCATGCCCGGAGCCCGGATTGATCCTCTATTAAGACCACAGTGAGTTTCTTCCCTGATCGAATTGAGACAATTCCGTGTTCGGTGCGCCAGGGAATTTCGCCGTATCCCGGCGGCTCCTGCCACTGACAGGGCGGGAAAGGTACCGCGGAGCCTATTCGCGGTGGGAAATTCCCTGCACTTTCCCAGCACTTCAGGGAATTGACGCCAGAGACCGGTTCGCTCCAGACTGCCCCCTCCGCCACTTCATCTTCATGACATCCCATTCTCCGAGACCTTGCGCCGAAAGGCGCGGGGTTCCGGCGGTTGCTGCCTTTCTTTCCGAACCGGAGAGACGGGGTCCTGACAGCAACATGAAAAACCGTTCATTTGCCCCAGGGGTCATGCCATGCTATCCGCCACTCCTGGTTATGGCTCAAGGAAGCCCCTAGGTGACCCGTCTGATCTTCACCCGTCCGGCTCGGAAGCTGGCTGCGCTGCTCAGCCTGCTGATGATCCTGCTTGGCGGACCGACGGGCGGCGCCTTCGCCTTGTGCCTGGGCGGCGACGGCCATCTGGCTATCGAGGCGATTCAGACCGGTGGCCATGACCATGGGGCGATGCCCGGCGTCGCGGTCGACCACTCAGCCATATCCGCCGACTGCGTCGATATTCCGCTGGTCCAGGCCGCTCCGGCGATCAGCAAGAAGCAAGTCATTGCCGGTTTCGACATCGCCCTGCCGGCGGCCTTTCCGGCGTGGAGCGAGCCGCCTACGGCCGAAGCCCCCCGCCCCGCCCTGCCGGCGGTGGAACCCGCGCTCGACCCGCGCCTGGTTTCCCACCGCACGGTCGTTCTTCTGAACTAGCCGCTACTTCCGACAGATCCTTTTCGTGCCTGTCCGTCGCCTTTCCGGTGACGGAGGAAACCCGAATGCTGTTCCGGGAGAACATTTCCATGAATCCCCATATCCTGATCATCGCCCTGATGGCGGTGGGCCTGTCGGCCTGCGCCTCCACCCCCAGCGTCCCCCTGGCCAAGCGTCTGGAGGGCAAGACGCCGGATGAGCGCCAGGAAACCCTGCGCCGCGCCTGCCTGACCGAGGCCGACTGGAACCTCGACCAGACCGCCGCGCGGATGCCGGCCAAGGCTCAACACCGCTACCGCGATTCCAACACCACCCGCGAAACCAGTCACCTGAAGGAACTGTGCCGCGAGATGGCCGACCTGCCCGCCATCGCCGGGCGCTCTCCCATCGAAACGAAGCGCAGGGCCGATCTGGCCGAGAAGTGCCGACGGGAAACCGACGACCACCTCGACCCCCGCAGCAAGGAAAGCGCCGCCCACATGGTCCGGGTGCAGGAGATCTGCGAGGCCATGACCGGCTTTGACCTTCCCACCCAGGCGAACTGAGGCCTTCCGGCCGGCATTCGCGTGCCGGCCGGTCAAGCGCCCCGTCACCGGGCATCCCCGACAGGAGATCACGCCATGTCCCGTTCCATCACCATTGCCGCTCTCGCCTCGCTGCTGCTGGCCGCGCCCGCCTGGGCCGGTTCGTCCTGCGATCAGTTGCCCGAACTGCGTCAGTCCCTGAAGCAGTTCCACGGCAAGCCCGCCGACCGCGACCGCGCCAAGTGGCAGATCGAGAGCGCCGAAAAGCTGTGCAAGGACGGCAAGGAGGCCGAGGCCAAGAATTACGTCGATCTTGCCCACGGCCTGCTGCTCAAGGACCACAAGCATTGAGGGCCGCGACGATCCGCTGGGCCGGACCATCGCTGCTGGCGGCGGCCCTGGCCTTCGCCGTCCCGGTTAGGGCCGAGCCCGCCCACCTCGACGAACAGGCGGCCGTCGCCGCCGCCCGGGGGCGCGGTGAGCTGCGCGACGCCACCGAAGGGACTCTGGACGCCGCCCGCGCCGAGGCCGACGAAGCCGGGCTGTGGCCCAACCCCACCTTCGAGTATGAACGCGACCGCACCAAGGAAACGGGAGGCGCCGCCATCCAGGACACCTACCGCCTGTCCCAGCCGGTGGACATTTCGGGTCGCCGCTTCCTGCGCCAGGATGCGGCGCTCCGCCGTGCCGACGCCGCCCAGGCCGATGGGCGCCAGCGCCTGGTGGAGGCCGGGGCCGAAGCCCGCCGGCTGTTCCACACCGTGCTGATGCGCACCCAGGCCCTGGGCGCGGCGCAAGGCTGGGCCACCCGCCTGGGCGAGGCGGAAACCGTACTGACCAGGCTGCGCCAGGGGCGCGAGGTCTCGGGCTACGATGCCCGGCGGCTGTCGCGCGAGAAGCTGGCCGCTGACGCCAAGGTCCGTGCCATGGGAGCCGATCTGGCCGAATCGTGGGAGCGCCTGCGGGTAGTGATGGGCCTGCCGGCCGGCAGTCCCATGCCCCGCCTCGAGGGCAAGCTTCTGCCGCCGCCGCCCTTGGGTCTGGACGACCTGATGAGCCATTTGGAGAGCCGGCCGGACCTCCAGGGGTTGCGGTCCAAAATCGCCGCCTCCGACCTGGAGCGGCGCGCCGCCGACCGGGGCTGGATTCCCGAGGTAACCGTGGGCGCCGGCCTCAAGCAGGTGGACCGCCCCGAAAGCCGCGACCAGGGCGTTCTGCTCACCGTCTCGGCGCCCCTGCCTCTGTTTGACCGGGGACAGGCCACCACCCGCAAGGCCGAAGCCCAGACGCGGGCCTCCAGCGCCGATCTGGCCCTGGCCCGCGCCAAGGCCGAAGGCGAGGTTCGCGGATTGTGGCGCCGCACCACAGAACTGCGCGCCACCGCGCTCAAATTCCGCGAGAGCGCCGTGGCGCCGTCGAAGGAACTGGCGCGCATCGCCCAGGCCGCCTACCGGGCCGGCGAGATGAACGTGCTGGAGCTGCTCGACGCCCACAAGGCCCTGTGGGAAGCCGAAGCCACCGCTCTCGAACTGGAATTCGGCGCCCGCGAGGCCCATTCCGACCTTATTCTCGCCGCCGGAGAGCCCAATCCATGAGAAAGCTGATCATCGCCCTGGCCACCGGCACCATCTTAGGCGGCGGCGGCGTCTATGCGACCCTGTCCCGTCCCCCGGCCGCCGCGAAGGCGGCCCATGCCGAGGAAGCCCATTCCCCCGCCGGCGAGCATGCCCATGCCGAGGAGCGCCAATCCTCGACCACCTTTACCGCCGGCACCGAGCTGTTCATGGAACACCCGGTGCCGGTGGCGGGCGAGGCCGGCGATTTCGTCCTGCACCTCACCCGTCTTGCCGATTTCAAGCCGGCGAGCGGCGCAGAGGTGACGCTGACCCTGTCGGGCGGCGGCCAGCCCGAGGAAACCTTCCCCGCCATGGCCGACCAGCCCGGCATCTACCGCGCCCTGGTGGTCCCCAAGATCTCCGGCGAGCGCAAGCTGACCGTCACCTTCAAGGATGGCGACGGCACCGACCGCCACGACATCGGGCAGTTCCGCGTCCACGCCGATGATGCCGCCGCCACGGCGGCCATGGACGAGGCCGGACACGCCGAGGCCACCGGCAGGATCACCCTGACCAAGGAGGTGCAGTGGAAGATCGGCTTCGCCACCGCCGAAGTGCGATCCCGGCTGATGCGCGATTCGGTGGCCGCAACCGGCACCATCCGGGCGCGAGCCTCGGACGAGGCGATCATCGCGGCGCCGGGGGCGGGCGTCCTGGCCCCTTCGCCCGATTTCCCGCGTATCGGTCAGAGCGTCGAGAAGGGTCAGGTGCTGGCGTGGCTGGTGCCGCAACTGGGCGGCGAGACCGATTCCGCCACCCTGGAACTGGGAACCCGCAAGGCCCGCCTCGCCCTGGATCTGGCATCCCAGGAACGCCATCGCCTGGAAGGGCTGCTGGCCCTGGAAGCCGTCCCGGAGCGCCGGCTGATCGAAGCCCGCAACCAGGAGGCCACGGCACGCGCCGAACTGGAGGCCGCCAACCGGCGTTCCGCCCCCTATCAGGGCGCCAAGGGCGGCATCGCGCTCCGTGCTCCGGTATCGGGCCGCGTCGCCGCCGTCAACACCCAGCCGGGGGGCGCCGTCGGACAGGGGCAGGTCCTGTTCCATGTGGCCGGCCTCGCCAAGCTGTGGCTGGAGGCGCAGATCCCCGAATCCCAGGTGGGACGGGTGCGCGCCCCCTCGGGGGCCTGGTTCACCGCCGACGGTCATGACGGCGCCCATGTGATCGAACAGGGGCGCAACGGTCGCCTGATCGCGCTGGGCGGCGTGGTGGACAAGGAGAGCCGCACCGTCCCCGCTTTGTTCGAGTTCGACAATCCCGACGAACGGTTCCGCATCGGCATGTATGCCCAGACTCGCGTCTTCACCGGAGCGGGCGAGGAACTGCCGGCCGTTCCCGCCTCCGCCGTGGTCGACGACAACGGCCAGCCGGTGGTGTTCGTCCAGAGCGCGGGCGAATCCTTCGAGCGCCGGCCGGTGATCCCCGGCATGCGCGACGGCGATCTGGTCGCCATCCGGGACGGCGTAAAGCCGGGCGAGCGGGTGGTGTCCAAGGGCGTCTATCAGGTGAAGCTGGCGGCCTCGGCTCCGGCCCAGCTGTCCCACGGCCACGCGCACTGAGGAGAACCATCCGATGATCGCCTATATCATCCAGTGGTCGCTGCGCTCGCGCCTGTTCGTGCTGGCCGCCGCCGCGCTGCTGCTGGGCTGGGGAACCGTCGAGACGCTGCGCATGCCGGTCGACGTCTTCCCCGACTTGACCGCGCCTGCCGTCACCGTCGTCACCGAGGCCCACGGCATGGCGCCGACCGAGGTGGAACGTCTGGTCACCTTTCCGGTCGAGACGGCGCTGAACGGCGCGCCGGGAGTACGGCGCGTCCGCTCCACCACCGGCATCGGCCTGTCCACCGTCATCGTCGAGTTCGACTGGAGCACCGACGTCCTGACGGCGCGCCAGATCGTGGCGGAGAAGCTGCAACTGGCCCGGGCCTCCTTGCCCCCGGAAGCGGCGGCCCCGGTGATGGCGCCCGCCGCATCGGTGATGGGCGAGATCATGTTCATCGCGCTCCGCTCCGACCGTCACGACGGCATGGAATTGAAGGTCGCCGCCGACTGGACGGTGCGCAAGCGTATCCTGGCGGTGCCGGGCGTCGCCGAGGTGCTGCCCATCGGCGGCGACGAGCGCCAGTATCAGGTGACGCTGAAGCTGGACCGGCTGGCCGCCTATGGCGTCACGGTGGACGAGGTGCTGGCGGCGCTGAAGGACGGCAACCAGAACGCCCCGGCCGGCTTCTACCCCGAGGGCGGGCAGGAATACCTGATCCAGGGCATCGGCCGCATGCTGACCGCCGCCGATGTCGGGGCCACCGCCGTGGCGCGCCGGGGCGGTGTTCCGGTGCTGGTGCGCGACGTGGCCGAGGTGGCGGTGGGACCCGGCATCCGACGCGGAATCGGCTCCAACAACGGCCGGCCGGCGGTGGTGATGGGCATCCAGAAGCAGCCCGGCGTCAACACCCTGGAACTGACCAGGCGTCTGGACGCGGTGTTCGCCGATCTGCGCAAGACCCTGCCGCCGGGCATGGAGCTTGCCACCGACATCTTCCGCCAGGCCGACTTCATCAACGTCTCGGTCAGGAATCTGGTGGACGCGCTCAGGGACGGCGCCATCCTGGTGGTGGCCATCGTCTTCGCCTTCCTGATGAATGGCCGGGCCACCCTGATCACGCTGACCGCCCTGCCGCTGTCGCTGGTCGCCGCCATCGTCGCCATGAAGGCCATGGGCGCCTCCATCAACACCATGACGCTGGGCGGTCTCGCCATCGCGCTGGGCGCCCTGGTGGACGACGCCATCATCGTGGTGGAGAACATCGTACGCCGCCTGGACGGCAACCGCCGCTTAGCCCCCGAAGACCGGCAGGCGGCCATCCATGTGGTGTTCGAGGCGACGAGGGAGATTCAGGGCTCCATCGTCTTCGCCACCCTGATCATCATGCTGGTCTTTCTGCCCTTGTTCTTCCTGACCGGGGTCGAGGGACGCCTGATGGTGCCCTTGGGCCTTGCCTACGTCATCTCGCTGGCCGCCTCGCTGTTCGTCGCCATCACGGTGACGCCGGTCATGGCATCGCTGCTGCTGGTGCGAGATGGTGAGGAAGAGCACCGCGAGCCCGCCCTGATCCGCTGGCTGGTGTCCCGTTACGACCGGGTGCTGGCCGCCACGCTCTCCCGCTGGAAGGCGGTGGCCTGGGCCTCCGGCATCGCCCTGGCGCTGGCCATGGCGGCGCTGGGCCTGGCGGGCAAGGCCTTCCTGCCCGACTTCAACGAGGGAACCCTGACCATTTCGGCCTCCACCCTGCCCGGCACCTCGCTGGAGGAATCCGCCGTGCTCGGCCAGATGGTGGAGGATGCCCTGCTGCGCCAGCCCGAGGTGACGGCCACGGCGCGCCGTACCGGCCGTTCCCCCCTGGACCCCCATGCGCTTGGCATCCACGAATCCGAGATCGAGGTCAGCCTGACCATGAAGGAGCGGAGCAAGGAGGCGTTTCTCGACGCGCTGCGCCAGGATTTCGCCCGCATTCCCGGCATGAACATCATCGTCGGCCAGCCCATCTCGCACCGCATCGACCACATGCTGTCGGGCAGCCGGGCCAACATCGCCATCAAGATCTTCGGCACCGACCTCTACGACCTGCGCCGGGTGGCGGCCCAGGTCAAGGCGGCGGTGGAACGGGTGCCGGGTGCGGTGGACGTGTCCGCCGAGCAGCAGACAGACATTCCGTTCCTCACCGTCAAGTTCGACCGTGGCGCCATCGCGCGGCACGGCCTGACGCTACGGCAGGTGGCCGACGCCATCGAGGCGGCCTTCGCGGGCGTCACCGTTTCCAAGATCATGGAGGGGCAGGCCACCTACGACCTGGTGGTGCGCTACGACCCCAATGTCCGGGGCAGCCTAGACTCCATCCGCGAGACCCTGATCACCACGTCCTCGGGGGCGCGGCTGCCGCTGCTGGCGCTGGCCAGCGTCACCAAGGACCGCGGCCCCAACAGCGTCAGCCGCGAGAACGTCCAGCGCAAGATCGTGGTCACCGCCAACGTGGCGGGCCGCGATCTCGGCGGCGTGGTCGAGGAGATGCGGGCCAGGGTGGAGGCCGAGGTCAGCCTTCCCCAGGGCTACCATGTGGAGTTCGGCGGCCAGTTCGAAAGCGCCGCCGAGGCCGCCCGCACGCTGGGTTTGCTCAGTCTGGTGGTGGTGGCCGGCATCTTCCTGCTGCTGTTCCTCGCCTTCCATTCGGTGAAGGACGCCCTGCTGGTCATGCTCAACCTGCCGCTGGCCCTGATCGGCGGCGTGATCGGCATGTACCTCACCGGCGGGGTGATGACGGTGGCCAGCCTGATCGGTCTGATCACCCTGTTCGGCATCGCCACCCGCAACGGCGTGATGATGATCGCCCACATCCACCATCTGGCCGAGCGCGAAGGCGTGGCCGACCCGGCCGAGGCGGTACGGCGGGGCGCGCGCGAACGGCTGGTGCCCATCCTGATGACCGCGCTCGCCGCCGGGCTGGCGCTGATCCCGCTGGCGGCTTCGGGCGGCCAGCCGGGCAGCGAGATCCAGGCGCCCATGGCGGTGGTGATCCTGTGCGGACTGGTGTCGTCCACCATCCTCAACATGGTGGTGGTACCGGCACTTTACCTCCGCTTCGGCTCCATCCGGCGGGAATTGGCGCGGCACGACACCCTGCGCCGCCGCGCCACCGACATGGCCTGAGGAGGTGGGAATGATCCGGTAATCCGCCGCCGGCCTTCTTTGTGCCGTCCTGCTGTCGTCGCCGGTCTCGGCACGGCGGCAGGTGGCCGGCCCTATATCATCCATATCCGCTCGAAAGCGGCATTGATCGATTACGCTCGCCCCCATCCGTAAGCCGCTGCGGCCGCACTGATCCCGGTCGCCATTCGGAAAACCCAAATACCCCTGCAGGTTTTCTCGATTTCTGTGTGATTTTTCGGCTGCTATGGTTTGGTGCCGCGAAAATTAACATCATAACACAGAACGCGGTTAAGCCGTTGCCGTCGCCCGACGGTCTGCGGCGGGGAGGACCGGGCCTTTCGTCATACCAACGCGCCAGAACCGGCGCGGCCAGCATCGCCATTGCCACGGGCCACCCCGTCCCAGCCGTCGAGGCCGAGAGGGGGATTTGAGTGGATATGTTTCTCGACTACGCCACCCCGGCCTGGCTAGGGACGGCGGCGGTATCGATGGGAGGGCTCGCCGCCTGGCTGGCCGCGCGACTGCGCGCCAGGGAGCGTCATTTCACCTCGCTGGACCGCGCGCTCGCCCCGAACCTGTCCGAAGGATTGGCCGCATGATCTCGCGCAAGTACACCTATCTGATCGCCCTGGCCAAGGAGAAGCACTTCGGGCGGGCGGCGGCGGTCTGCAACGTCTCGCCCTCCACGCTGTCGGCGGCCATCCGCGACCTGGAGGCAGAACTGGGCGTGGCGGTGGTCGAGCGCGGCCAGCACTTCACCGGACTGACGCCCGAAGGCCTGTGCGTGGTGCGCTATGCCCAGCGGATGGTGGCCAGCGCCAACGACCTGAAGCAGGAACTGGCGCAATCCCGCGACGCCCTCAGCGGCCGCCTGCGCCTGGGCGTCATCCCCACGGCCCTGACGGTGGTCGCCACCCTGACCGCATCGTTCTCGCGCTCGCACCCGCTGGTCACCATCGAGGTCCTGTCCCTGCCCACCCCGCAAATCCTGTCGCGGCTGCGCAGCTTCGAACTGGATGGCGGCATCGTCTACCAGGAATCGGGGCAAAGCCCCGACCTGCGGATGACGCCCCTGTGGCAGGAGAACCATGTGCTGATCACCGGCTCGACAAGCCTGTTCGAGGGACGCGGCGCCGTCACCTGGGAGGAGGCCGCCCAGACGCCGCTCTGCCTGCTGACGCCCGACATGCAGAACCGCAAGACCATCGACGGCGTGTTCGAGCAATTGGGTCATCACCCCAAGCCCAGCATGGAGACCAATTCCATCGTCAGCATCCTGGCCCATGTCTGTTCCGGCCACTGGGTCAGCATCGTGCCGAGATGCGTCCTGGAACTGATCGGCGTTCCCCAGGGCATGCGGGTCCTCGACCTGATCGATCCGAACGTGTCGTGGTCGGTCGGCCTGGTGTCCCTGGCCCGAGATCCAGAGCCGCCCATGATCAAGTCACTGATTGCGGAAGCAAAGAGCATCGACGACATGTTCGGAAATACCTAACGATCGTTCGGATTTTCTTGATGTAAAAAACACGTAGCCTGCAATATATCTCTATAAGAGGAAAATAGTTCAACATACGAATACCATAATAAATAATTCCACACGGCATACAATCTGTGGAAAAACACTTGGGAGGTTAAAATGAGCGCAACCGCTATTGCTGCGCCGCTAGGACTCCTGGCGCGCGAGCACACCGTGGCACGACCAGGATTCAATCGGTGGCTGGTGCCGCCGGCCGCACTGGCCATCCACCTGTGCATCGGCATGGCCTACGGTTTCTCGGTATTCTGGCTGCCGCTGTCGCGCGCAGTCGGCATCACCGAGCCGCTGGCCTGCCCCAAGGATATGAGCTTTCTCCAGGAGATCGTCGCCACCGGCTGCGACTGGAAGATCTCGATGCTGGGCTGGATGTATACCCTGTTCTTCGTCTTCCTCGGCTCGTCGGCCGCCATCTGGGGCGGCTGGCTGGAGAAGGCCGGGCCGCGCAAGGCCGGCGTGGTCTCCGCCCTGTGCTGGTGCGGCGGCCTTCTGATCTCGGCGCTGGGGGTCGCCACCCACCAGATCTGGATGCTGTGGCTGGGTTCGGGCGTGATCGGCGGCATCGGACTGGGGCTGGGATACATCTCGCCGGTATCGACCCTGATCAAGTGGTTCCCCGACCGCCGAGGCATGGCCACCGGCATGGCCATCATGGGCTTTGGCGGCGGCGCGATGATCGGCGCCCCGCTGGCCGACCTGCTGATGAAGCACTACGCCACACCGACCTCGGTCGGCGTGTGGGAGACCTTCGTGACCATGGCGGCGATCTACTTCGTGTTCATGATGAGCGGCGCCCTGGGCTACCGCGTTCCGGCCGAGAACTGGAAGCCGGCCGGCTGGACACCGCCCGCCAATGCCGGCCGCAAGGCGATGATCACCGACAACCACGTCCACGTGAACGTCGCCTGGAAGACCCCGCAATTCTGGCTGGTCTGGTCGGTCCTGTGCCTCAACGTCACCGCCGGCATCGGCATCCTGGGCATGGCGTCGCCGCTGCTCCAGGAGGTGTTCGCCGGCAAGCTGATCGGCGTCGCGGCCACCTACAACGAACTGACCTCCGCCCAGAAAGGGCAGATCGCCGCCGTGGCCGCCGGCTTCACCGGCCTGTTGTCGCTGTTCAACATCGGCGGCCGGTTCGCCTGGGCCTCCTTCTCCGACAAGATCGGGCGCAAGGCCACCTACTACACCTTCTTCCTGCTGGGCTTCGTGCTCTACGCCTCTGTGCCGTTCGCCGCCAAGAGCGGCGCGCTGGCGCTGTTCGTCGGCACCTTCTGCATCATCTTGTCCATGTACGGCGGCGGCTTCGCCACCGTCCCCGCCTATCTGGCCGACATATTCGGCACCAAGATGGTGGGCGCCATCCACGGCCGGCTGCTGACCGCCTGGTCGACGGCGGGCGTGCTGGGGCCGGTGCTGGTGAACTACATCCGGGAATACCAGCTCGAACACGGGGTGGCCCGCGCCGAAGCCTATTCCATCACCATGTACATCCTGGCCGGGCTGCTGCTGGTCGGCTTCGCCTGCAACTGGCTGGTGACCACCGTCCACGAGAAGTACCACATGAGTTCCGGTGAGATGGCCGAGGAGAAGAAGCTGGCCGATGACACCCACCAGCACTTCATCGAGGACGTCGCCGCCCTGGGGCACGAGGTCAGCCATTCGTGGAAGGTGGGCCTGGCCTGGGCGGCGGTGTGGATTCCGCTGGGCTGGGGCATCTGGATCACGCTGCAGAAGACGTTCCTGCTGTTCCGTTGAAGCCGGCCGCCGCGACCGGGGGGGGGCCTCCCCTCCGATCGCGGCGCCCCTTCCCCCCAGCTTCATCACCGAGGACCTTGCATTGACCACGCATCATTCACCGGACCTTGCCGCCGTCGACGCGATCGTCGATGAACTGAAGGCCGAGCCGGGGGCGCTTTTGCCCATCCTGCACGCCATCCAGGACCGGCTGGGGCATATCCCGGCCGGGGCCATTCCCGCCATCGCCACGGCCCTGAACCGTTCGGCGGCCGAAGTGCACGGCGTGGTCAGCTTCTACCATCATTTCCGCACGGAACCGGCCGGCGCCTCGGTACTGCACCTCTGCCGGGCCGAGGCCTGCCAGGCGCGCGGCGCCGACGCCCTGGCCGAGCACGCCGCCGGAGTGCTGGGCTGCGGTTTCCACGAGACCACCGCCGACGGAGCCGTCACCCTGGAGGCCGCCTTCTGCCTAGGCCTGTGCGCCTCCGGACCGGCCGCCCTGGTGAACGGCGGCGAACCGCACGCCCGCCTTACTCCGGCCAGGCTTGACGCCCTGATCGCCGGCATGCGGGGTGCCCGATGACCGTGATCGTCCATGTCCCCGGCGATACCTGCGCCATAGCCCTGGGGGCCGAGGCGGTCGCCGCCGCCATGGTCGCCGAGGCGCGGCGCCGAGGCCTGCCCATCCGGCTGGTGCGCAACAGTTCGCGCGGGATGTTCTGGCTGGAGCCGCTGGTCGAAGTGACGACGCCACGCGGCCGGATCGGCTTCGGCCCGGTGGCCGCCGAGGACGTCCCCGGCCTGTTCGACGCCGAATTCCTGGAAAAGGGCGGCCATCCCCTGTGCCTGGGCGTGGTGGACGACTTGCCCTGGCTGCGCCGCCAGCAGCGGCTGACCTTCGCCAGGGCGGGGATCACCGACCCGCTGTCCCTGGACGACTACGCGGCCCACGGCGGACTGGACGGCCTGCGCAATGCCTTGCGGCTGGACTCGGGCGCCATCGTCAGGGCGGTGGCCGAGTCCGGGCTGCGCGGGCGCGGCGGCGCCGCCTTCCCCACCGGCATCAAGTGGCGGACGGTGCTCGACGCGCCGGCGCAGCCCAAATACGTGGTCTGCAATGCCGACGAGGGAGATTCCGGCACCTTCGCCGACCGCATGGTCATGGAGGGCGACCCCTTCCTGCTGCTGGAGGGCATGATCATCGCCGGGCTGGCGGTAGGAGCCGAGGAAGGCTACATCTACGTCCGCAGCGAATACCCCGCCGCCTTCGCCACGCTCGACCGGGCGGTGGCCATCGCCGGCGAGCGGGGCCTGCTGGGCGCCAGCGTCCTGGGATCGGGCCGGGCGTTCCGCGTCCGGGTGCGCAGGGCGGCCGGGTCCTATGTCTGCGGTGAAGAGACCGCCCTGCTGGAAAGCCTGGAAGGGCGGCGCGGCGTGGTCCGGGCCAAGCCGCCGCTGCCCGCCCTGCACGGGCTGTTCGGGCGCCCCACCGTGGTCAACAACGTCATCTCATTGGCCGCCGTGCCTCTGATCCTCGACCGGGGCTCCGGCTTCTACCAGGAATTCGGCATGGGCCGGTCGCGCGGCACCCTGCCGGTGCAGTTGGCCGGCAACATCCGCCAGGGCGGCCTGGTGGAGGTGGCGTTCGGGATGCCGCTGGGGCGGATGATCGACGAGTTCGGTGACGGCACCGCCTCCGGGCGGCCGGTGCGGGCCGTCCAGGTCGGCGGCCCGCTGGGCGCCTACCTGCCGCCATCGCTCCTCGACACCCCGCTCGACTACGAGTCCTTCGCCGCTCGGGGCGCCGTCCTGGGACACGGCGGCGTGGTGGTATTCGATGATCGCGTGGACATGGCCCGCCAGGCCCGCTTCGCCATGGAGTTCTGCGCCCTGGAATCCTGCGGCAAGTGCACGCCCTGCCGCATCGGCTCGACCCGCGGCGTAGAACTGATGGACGACATCATCCGCCGCCGCGACACCGCCGGGATCGGTCTGCTGCGGGACCTGTGCGAGGTGATGCAGAGCGGCTCACTGTGCGCTATGGGCGGAATGACCCCGTTCCCGGTGCTGTCCGCCCTTGACCATTTTCCCGAGGATTTCCCGTCATGAACCATCTGATGGAATGCGACCACGGCACGCCGGAGCGGATTTCCGACCGGCTGGTCGAGCTGGAAATCGACGGCGTCCCGGTCAGGGTCCCCGAGGGAATCTCGGTGATGCGGGCCGCCTCCGAAGCGGGGGTCTCGATCCCCAAGCTCTGCGCCACCGACCGCCTGGAAGCGGTGGGCGCCTGCCGATTGTGCCTGGTGGAGATCGAGGGGCGGCGGGGCACGCCCGCGTCCTGCACCACGCCGGTCGAGGCCGGGATGAAGGTCCGCACCGAAACGCCGCGCCTCGCCCGGCTGCGGCGCGGCGTCATGGAGCTGACCATCTCCGACCATCCGCTGGACTGCCTGACCTGCGCCGCCAACGGCAATTGCGAATTGCAGGAGATGGCGGGCCGGGTCGGCCTGCGCGAGGTCCGCTACGGGGCCGACGGCGCCAACCATTTCCAGTCCCGAAAGGACGAGAGCAATCCCTATTTCACCTATGATCCGGCCAAGTGCATCGTCTGCGGCCGCTGCGTCCGGGCCTGCGAAAGCATCCAGGGAACCTTCGCCCTGACCATGGCCGGGCGTGGCTTCGCCTCGCGGGTGGCGGCGGGCACCAACCGGAGCTTCATCGAATCCGACTGCGTGTCGTGCGGCGCCTGCGTCGCCGCCTGCCCCACCGCCACCCTGATGGAAAAGAGCGTGATCGAGGCCGGACAGGCCGACCGCGTGGTGGTGACCACCTGCGCCTATTGCGGCGTCGGCTGCAGCTTCCGGGCCGAGGTGAAGGGCAACCGGGTGGTTCGCATGACGCCGAACAAGGCCGGCGGGGCCAACGAGGGGCACGCCTGCGTCAAGGGCCGCTTCGCCTGGACCTACGCCACCCACCCCGACCGCATCGTCAAGCCCATGGTGCGGGCCTCCATCGACGAGCCCTGGCGCGAGGTCGGCTGGGACGAGGCCCTGGCCCACGCCGCCGGCGAGTTCAAGCGCATCCAGGCCCGCTACGGCAAGGGCGCGGTCGGTGGGCTGGTGTCGTCGCGCTGCACCAATGAAGAGGACTATCTGGTCCAGAAGCTGATCCGCGCCGCCTTCGGCAACAACAACGTCGACAACTGCGCCCGCGTCTGCCACTCGCCCACCGGCTACGGGCTGAAGCAGACCCTGGGCGAATCGGCGGGCACCCAGACCTTCGCCTCGGTCGACAAGGCCGACGTCATCGTGGTGATGGGCGCCAATCCCACCGACGGACACCCGGTGGTGGGCGCCCGGCTGAAGCGGCGGGTCCGCGAGGGTGCCAGACTGATCGTCATCGATCCTCGGGCCATCGACATGGTCCGCTCGCCCAACGTCAAGGCGGATTTCCACCTGAAGCTGCGCCCCGGCACCAACGTGGCGGTGGCCACCGCCATGGCCCACGTAATCGTCACCGAGGGATTGCTGGCCGAGCAGTTCATCGCGGCGCGCTGCGACACCGAATCGTTCCGCCACTGGCGGGACTTCGCCGCGCGTCCCGAGAACTCGCCCGAAGCCACCGAGGCGGTCACCGGCGTTCCCGCCGCCGACCTGCGCGGGGCCGCCCGCCTGTATGCCACGGGAGGCAACGCCGCCATCTTCTACGGCCTGGGGGTGACGGAGCACTCGCAGGGCTCGACCGCGGTGATGGCCATCGCCAATCTCGCCATGGCCACGGCCAACGTGGGCCGCGAAGGGGTCGGCGTGACGCCGCTGCGCGGCCAGAACAACGTCCAGGGATCGTGCGACATGGGCTCGTTCCCCACCGAGCTTCCGGGTTACCGCCACGTCTCGGACGATGCCACCCGCGCCACCTTCGAGCGGGCCTGGGGTGTCCGCCTCGACCCCGAGCCAGGCCTGCGCGTTCCCAACATGCTGGACGCCGCCCATCACGGCCGCTTCAAGGGGATCTACATCCAGGGCGAGGACATCGTCCAGTCCGACCCAAACACCCGCCACGTGGTCGAGGCGCTGCGGAACATGGAATGCGTCGTGGTGCAGGATATCTTCATGTCGGAGACCGCCCGCTACGCCCACGTCTTCCTGCCCGGTTCCTCGTTCCTGGAAAAGGACGGCACCTTCACCAACGGCGAACGGCGGATTTCGCGGGTCCGCAAGGTGATGCCCCCCCTGGCCGGGCGGGCGGACTGGGAGACCACCATGGCCCTGTCCGAGGCGCTCGGCTATCCCATGCGCTATTCCCATCCCTCGGAGATCATGGACGAGATCGCCGCCCTGACCCCGACCTTCGAGGGCGTCAGCTACGACCTCATCGAGCGCCAGGGCTCGGTCCAATGGCCCTGCGGCGGCAAGGCGCCCGCCGGGACCCCCACCATGCATGTCGATGAGTTCGTCCGCGGCAAGGGACGCTTCTTCGTCACCCAGTACATCCCGACCGACGAGAAGGTCACCCGGCGCTTTCCGCTGCTGCTGACCACCGGCCGCATCCTGTCCCAGTACAATGTCGGGACCCAGACCCGCCGGACCGAGAACGTGCGGTTCTGCGCCGAGGACATGCTGGAGATCCATCCCCACGACGCCGACGAGCGCGGCATCCGGGACGGCGAATGGGTGGGCGTGGAATCCCGTTCGGGCCGCACGGCGCTGAGGGCCGCCGTCACCGACCGCGTCCAGCCCGGCGTGGTCTACACCACCTTCCATTTCCCCGAATCGGGGGCCAACGTGATCACCACCGACAATTCCGACTGGGCCACCAACTGCCCCGAGTTCAAGGTCACGGCGGTCCAGATCACGGCGGCTGTGGACCCCGCCGAATGGCGGACCAGGCTGGACGACATTGCCGGTCGGCCCGCTCCCCCACGGCAACGGCGCGGGAGATGACCATGAACCTGACCATGATGGCGGCGGACGTCCGGCGATGGGGCGACGGCGGAACCCGCCCCGTGGTGGACGACGTCGCGGTCGAGATGCCGATCGCCCTGGAATACAACGGCGTCTCTTTCGCCGTCATGCTGGCCTCGCCCGCCGATCTGGAAGACTTCGCCCTGGGCTTCAGCCTGACCGAGGGCATTATCGCCCGCCCCCGGGAACTGTTGGACCTGGAACTGGCCGAACTGGAGGAGGGCATCGCCATCAAGATGACCATCCAGACCGAGCGTTTCGCCGGTCTGCGGCAGCGCCGCCGCAATCTGGCCGGGCGCACCGGCTGCGGCCTGTGCGGAGCGGAAAGCCTGGGCCAGGTATTCCGTCCGCTGCCGCCGGTGGCGGGCGGAGTGGCCTGCCGCGCCGCCAATCTCCAGGGGGCGCTGCGGCGGCTTCGGGAATGCCAGCCGCTGCAGCAGGCGACGGGGGCCACCCATGCCGCCGCCTGGATCGCCCAGGACGGCGGTATCGTGCTATCGCGCGAGGATGTGGGCCGGCACAACGCCCTGGACAAGATGATCGGTGCCGTCGCCGCCGCGCGCGGCGATTTCGGGGCGGGCGTCGCCCTGGTCACCAGCCGCGCCAGCTACGAACTGGTGCAGAAGGCCGCCGCCGTCGGGATCGGCACCCTGGCCGCCATCTCGGCGCCGACATCCCTGGCCATCGAGATGGCGGAACGCCTGAACCTCACCCTGGTGGGGTTCCTGCGCCAGGGCAGCCACGTCGTCTACACGCACCCCGGACGCATTCACGATTGATCGGATGGAAACGCAAGTAATGAACGTGGAAAAGCTCGTCAAGATGGCCAACCAGATCGGCCTTTTCTTCGACGCCATGCCCGACCGCCCCCAGGCCCTGCATGACCTGGCCCTCCATATCCGGCGATCGTGGGACCCCGGCATGCGTATCGACCTGCTGAGCCATGTGGACGAAACTGCGGGCGCCGGGCTTAGCCCCGTGGTGCGCGAGGCCCTGGAACGACACCGCTCCATCCTATAGCCGGCCGCTCCGTAAAGCAGATCGATACGGGGTGATCGTCTGCATCCGGCGCCATGCCGGGCGGTGCCGCCGATCACGACGCACTTCGACAGATCGGCCAGGACCTTTGCTGATTGGCAGGAGGTCACGGATACAACTCCTCTCGGCTCCATCCCCGGTCCGCCCGATAGACGAAGCGGTCGTGCAGGCGGAACGGACGGTCGCGCCAGAATTCGATCCGCTCTGAGACCAGGCGGAGAGCCGGGAAGCGGCCCGCCGGCGCTTCCAGCCGCCCCTCGACGCGAATCTGACGCCGGATGGTCTTCCAGTGAAAGCACAAGGCGGCATTCCGGCCGGCGGCGAAGACGGCATCCCACTCTTCCGGGAAGCCGGGGTGCGGCTGCATGATGAAGCCTCCCGCTCCCCAGCCGTCCAGACGAATCATGCGCACCCGCGGCCACGCCTGCGCGTCGGCCACGGCCAGGGCCGCATCCCGCGGGGCGTCGGGCTCGGACAGCCCGGCTTCGGCCAGCCAGAGGCCAAAAAGTCGATAGGGGTCGTCGGGTCGTTCGGACATCGGCTCCTCCGGAACGGCGGGAATTGATCAAATTCGACAGGATCGGGAGACCAGCCGGAAGCCGGCGGCGGATTTGCTGCAATCGTCCAGGCGAAGAGCCCGGAAAATCCAGGCGCGGCAACTGGCACGGCGCTTGCTCCTGCATGCCGGCGCCGGACGAGTTGCGCAAAGGGAAGCAACGGAACAGGAGGAGTATTTCCAGACAGATATCAGGCCAATACCCTGCCCCTCTCCTCCCGAGGGAAAGGCTTTCATCTCCTATATTCTCCAGGGCGGAAACCCTCTGCCCGAACCTTCTTCCCGCCGCTTCAAAGGCGGCGGGATTTTTTCAGGAGAGACACTGTGCCCCGCAATGATTTCTTGTCGCCCATCGAAGACGTAATCGCCGGCGCCCGCCGGGGCGAGATGTTCATCATCATCGACGACGAAAGCCGCGAGAACGAGGGTGACCTGGTCATCCCGGCCGAAAAGTGCGGCCCCGAGGCGGTCAATTTCATGGCGACCCACGGCCGGGGGCTCATCTGTCTGGCGCTGACCCGCCAGCGGGTCGAGGACTTGCATCTGCCGCTGATGAACGAAGCGGCGGCCGACCTGCACGGCACGGCCTTCACCGTCTCGGTGGAAGCCAGGGAGGGGGTGACCACCGGTATTTCGGCCGCCGACCGCGCCCGGACCATCTCTGTGGCGACCGATCCGGGCAGGGGATACCAGGATCTCGTCAGCCCCGGCCATGTCTTCCCGCTGATGGCCCGCGACGGCGGCGTCCTGGTGCGGGCCGGCCATACCGAAGCCTCGGTCGACATCGCCCGTCTCGCCGGGCTGGTTCCGGCCGGGGTGATCTGCGAGATCATGAACGATGACGGCACCATGGCGAGGTTGCCGGACCTGATGGCCTTCGCCCGGCGGCACGGACTGCGCATCGCCAGCATCGAGGGGCTGATCGCCTATCGCCGCCGCCACGAACGGCTGGTGCGGCGCAAGACCGACGCCACCTTCGACTCCATCCATGGCGGAAGCTGGCGCATGGCCGTCTACGCCAATACCGTCTCGTATGCCGAGCACGTGGCGCTGATCAAGGGAGACGTCGACGATGGCGAGCCGGTGCTGGCCCGCATCCATCCCCTCAGCGTCCTCGACGACCTGTTGGGCGCCAGCCGGGGCGGCCGGGCCAACACCTTGCGCGATTCCATGCGGATCATCGCCGAACACGGCCGGGGCGTCGTGCTGCTGATGCGCGACCCCCGGCCCACCTCGGTGTCCGAGCGGGCGCGCGCCCTCGACATCCACCCGCCCGAGCCGGGTGGATTGAGGGATTACGGCATCGGCGCCCAGATTTTGCTGGACCTCGGGATATCGCGAATAGTCCTGCTCAGCAACAGCGCCAAGGCCCCCGTCGCACTGGACGGCTACGGCCTGACCATCCACGGCCGCCGGCCGATCCCCTGACATCGCCCGCCCCGCTCAGGAGGCCCGAACCCGGTCGAGAAACGCCCCCACCTGCTCCCGCAGCCGGGCCGACTGGCCGGAAAGGGCGTCGGCCTCCCGCGTCAGGGAGGCGGCCATGCTCCCGGTCTCTCCCGCCGCCGCCGACAAGGTGGCGGCGTTTTCCGAGACCTCGCGGGTGCGGCTGGCCGTCTCGCCGATCGCCTCGGCGATCTCGCTGGCCGTCACCGATTGCTGCTCGACCGCCACGGCGATATCCCCGGTGATGCGGTTCATGGTCTCGACGGTTCCAGTGATGGACTGGATGGCGGAAACCACCGTGTTGGTCACCGACTGCATCTGGGAAACCTGGGCCTGGATCTCGTCGGTGGCCTTGGCCGTCTGGTTGGCGAGATTCTTGACCTCGCCCGCCACCACGGCGAAGCCCTTGCCCGCCTCGCCGGCCCGCGCCGCCTCGATGGTGGCGTTCAAGGCCAGCAGGTTGGTCTGGGCGGCGATATCGTTGATCAGGCTGACCACGTCGCCGATCCGGCGGGCGGCCTCGGCCAGCCCTTCCACCATGGCGTTGGTGCGCGTGGCCTCCTCCACCGCCCGCCCGGCGATGCGGGCGGATTCGTTCATCCTCTCCCCCACCTGCCCCACCGAGGCCGACAACTGGCCGGCCGCCGAAGCCACACGCCCCACATTGGCCGAGGCCTCGCCCGAGGCGGTGGCGACCCGGGCCGAGCGCCCGCTGCCCTCCTCCGCCGTTCCGGCCATGCGTCGCGCGCCTTCGCGCAGATGCTCGACCGCCGTGCCCAGGGACTGAACGATCGCCGAGATACCCGCCTCGAACTGGTCGGCCACGCCGCGCAGGGCCTCGGCCTGACCCGCATGGGCCTCGGTCTGTGCCCGCCGGGCACAGACCAGCTCGCCGATGTCGTGCCAGTTGACCAGCACCGCCGGCCGGCCGCCGATGGCCGCCACCGTCAGGGTCACCACGACCGGAAAGCCCTCGCCGTCGCGGCGGCTGTGCATCCATTCGAAGCGGTTGGAACCGTTCTCCAGGGCCTGTCCGATCATCTCGGCGGCCTTCTCGTCCGACCGGCGGCCGTCGGGCTGGAACTCCGGCGATATCTCGGAGGGCGAAACGGCAAGGACATCCTGGCGCCGCTCGCAGCCGAGCAGCCGGGCGGCGGCGGAATTGCACTCGGCGAACCGGCCATCGACGATCACCATGCCGGCGTCCGACGACAGATCGAACATGGCCATCGCCACCTCCTCCCTGAACGACGGCCCGCCCAGCCCGGTCAGGCCGGCCTGGCGGATACGGCCGACGGCGACCCAGCCGCCGGCCAGCAGCCCCAGCCCGACCACGGCCAGGGCGGCCGGCCCCGGGGACTGCCCAGACAGTGCCAGGGCGGCCAGGACCAGCGGTGCGGCGAGGCTGCCGAAAGCCGCCACCAGGGACTTGATGCGTCGCGTCATGGATATTCCCCACAAGCTCCGTCCACGGCGAAGCTCTCCTTGCTGCCGAAGGACCGGGTATTATCGATATAGGTCGCCCGTCCGACCGTCAGCCGATAGACGACGGCCTTGGCCAGTGCGGCGGCGATGGCCGGCGCCCGCCCGTCGGCCTTGAGGAAGCCGTACCGGCCGACCAGGCGGGCCAGCGCCACTGCGGCCTCGCCGGACCCCGTGGTCCGCGATGCCTCGCCGGCCAATTGCAGCCCGCGAACCTGCCGGAAATCGGCATAGTCCGGCGCCACCGTCGCCATGGCCGCCACCCGTCCCCCGGCATCGATCAGCCGGGAATGGCGGGCGGCGGGATCGGACAGCCAGTACAGGACGAAGCCGTCGTTGGCGTACATCAGCGAGCAGGCGTGCGGGAAGCCGCCCTCTCCGGCCAGCGCCAGCGACAGCACATGATGGCCGTCGAGAAACGCCCGCGCCGTCGCCAGGGTGGCGGAACCGCCGCTATCGCCGGACATGGAAGCGTCGCGCCTTCAACTCGAAGCGGGGTAACGCGCCGCGAGGCAGCGCCTCGACCTTGGGGCGAAACCCCAGCATGGCGTACAGACGCTCGGCCATCGGCCGGATGACCTCCTCGCCGTCACCGTCCAGTTCCAGCTCGATGGACATCTCGTCCATGTGCCGCACTGTTTCGACGGTGATGCGGAACTCGTCCACTTCGGGAAACTGGCGGATGATGTTCTCGACCGCGGCGGGGTAGACGTTGACGCCGCGCACCGTCACCATGTCGTCGGCCCGACCGATCACCCCCCCCTCGAAGCGCATTGAGGTACGGCCGCAAGCGCAACGCTCGTAGACGGGTCTGACGATGTCACCGGTGCGGTAGCGGATCACCGGGAAGGCCCAGCGGCCGAGATTGGTGATCACCAGCTCGCCCTTTTCGCCGGGGCCGACCGGCAGCAGGGTCCGGGGGTCGAGAATCTCGGCGAAGAACTCGCTCTCGATCAGATGGGTTCCGCCGGGCTGGGCCTGGCATTCGAAGGAATGGGCGCCCACCTCGGTCGCTCCGGCATGGTCAAAGCACGATGCCGACCACGTATCCTCGATGCGTTGCTTGGTGGCGGGAATGTTGGCTCCGGGCTCACCGGCATGGACGGTGGCGCGAATGGGGATCGACGACAGGTCGAAACCGCTCTCCCGCGCCACCTCGGCCAGACGGAGCGCGTAGGTGGGCGTGCAGGCCAGCACGGTGGCCCCGGCGTCGCGCATCAGTTCCAGCCGTTGCAGGGAATCGCGCCCGCCGCCCGGAATCATCATGGCGCCGACCTTGCGAGCCCCCTCGACAGCCGCCCAGAACCCGACGAAGGGGCCGAAGCTGAAGGCCATGAAGAAGCGGTCACCCGGCCCGACCCCCGCTCCGGCCAGGACATGGGCCCAGCAATCGCCGAACCAGTCCCAGCTTTGCTCCGTATCAGGAACCCGCAGCGGATTGCCGGTGGTTCCCGAGGTCTGGTGGAAGCGGACGTAATCAGCCGCCGGGTAGGTTAGGTTGGTGCCGAACGGACCGTTGGCGGCCTGATCCTCCACCAGTTCCTTCTTGGTGGTTACCGGCAGCTTGGCGATGTCGGCCAGCGAGACGATGTCGTCCGGATGGATGCCGGCAGCCTTCCATTTCCCGGTATAGAACCGGTTCTTACCCCACAGTTCGGCCATCATGGCCTTCAGCTTGCGGAACTGAAGCCCGGCCAGTTGTTCGCGCGGCAGGGTCTCGACGGCCTCGTCGAAGTAGGTGACCTTGCGGTCGAGGGTCAGGGTGGAGTTGCTCATCTTCCTCTCCGGTGTTGTCGTTCGGCCCCGATGGCTGCGGTGGCCGGGTCTAGAATTGGACGTGAAGGGTCAACCGATCTCCGTCGACCACTCCCAGGCGGTTGCGGATGGGGGTCGCGGCCAGCAGTTCGGCCTTGTCGGCCGGGTAGCCGGCGACATCGGGGATCACCAGCGCGGCCTCGACCGTTCCGGCCAGAAGCGCTCTGAAGCAGGCGGCTGCGCAGCAACCCTCGCGCGGGGGGATGCGGATCCCATGGCTGTCCAGCAGTTCGGACCGGATTCCCGGCCAGTGCGGACTGGAAATTCGCAGATTGAAGGTCCCGGGATAGGGAGTGAACCCCAGCCGCGTCTCGCATTCCCGCAAGAACCAGCCCAGCGAGGTGAAGGCCCGCCCCTCACCCAGGCCGGAACAGGTCTCGCCGGCCAGTTCCACCAGCCGGTTCATGGCCTCGTCATCCCGGCCAGCACCCGTGCCGCCCGCTCCATGGCGGCGGCAGGGATGGCGATGCGCTTGCCGGCGGCCTGCCCGCCCCTGGTGGCGTCGAAACCGATCTTCGAACCGCTGCCGTCGGCCGGCGGCGACGGGTCGATCACATAGCCCTCCAGCCCCGACAGGATCACCGTATCCCGGTCGGGCTGGTAGCGGGTGGCCAGAGCCCACGAGACGTGGCGGGGATCACGGATATCGATGTCGGCATCCACCACGGTGATGGATTTCAGCCGCCGGTCGAGACCCAGCGCCAGCAGGATCAGCCGGCGCACCTCGTGCGGCTTGAGCCCGTCCACCGCCAGTACGGCGTTGAAGCCACAGGTGCCCGCCACCAGTTCCAGATCCCGGACGCCGTGGCCGTGGTTGCGCAACTGCCCCAGCAGGTCGGCGCCGGCGGCCAGTGACAGCAGATTGTCCACCTCGACCGTCCACGGGCACAGCCCGGCATAGATAAGGTCGCGGCGGTGCAGGATGGCCGAGACCTCCATCACCGGGCTGACGTTGGAGAAGTAGTAGCCGGTATTCTCGCCGAACGGCCCTTCCTCCCGGCGCACGCCCGGCAGCACGCGCCCCTCGATCACGGCCTCGGCACGGGCCGGAATGTCGAGATCCACCGTCAGACCAGGGGTCATCTCCAGGGGATGGCCGCGCAATCCGCCGGCGATCTCCAGCTTGTCCGGCCCGTCGGCCCCGGCCTTGATGACGGCGGCCAGCAGCATCGCGGGGTCGACGCCCAGCGCCACCGCCACTTCCAATGGACGGCCCGCTTTCTCGGCAGCCGCCAGATAGAGCGACAGCGGCGGATTGGCCAGCAGGATACCCAGCCGGTTACCGCCATGGACCATCATACGGTGGATGCCCATGGCGCGGCGCCCCGTATCCGGGTCGCGGGCCAGGACCACCCCGCAGGTAATATATGGGGCGGCGTCGTCCTCGTGATGGGTGAGGATCGGCAGGATGGCGGCCACGTCGGCGGGAGCCTTGTGGACCACTTCCTTCACCGGGGCGGGTCCGTCCATCGGCACGGGGGCGCGGGCATGGTGTCGGGCGCCCAGATAGGTGTCGGCCAGCCGCTCCTCGGTGGTTCCCATGGCGCGGGCCATCAGCCGGCGACTGCCCAGCAGGTTGCCCGCCACCCGCACCCCCGGATAGCCGTCGACGTTTTCAATCAGCACCGCCTTGCCCGAGGACTGCGCCCCGGCCAGAACGGCGGCGATCTCGTGGCGGGGCGAAAGCCGGTCGTCGATGCGCAGCAAGTCCGGGCCGATATCGTCCAGGAACCCTCTGAGATCCGCATATCCCATGGTTCGATCCTCGTTCTCGGGAAAAAAGGAAGGCACGGGAGCCCCGGGGGAGGACGGGGCTCCCTCCGGGCTCAGTAGCGGTACTTTTCCGGAAAGCGCTCGACCTCGGAGAGGATCTGGATCGAGAAACGCTTGTCGGAGAGCTGCCCGCGCCCGAAGCGGACCTGGAGCCGGTCGGGCAACCGTTCCAGATCGGGCGACAGCTTCGCCCGGACCCGCTTGTAGGTGTATTTCCGGTGACCGTCGTCGAGCGTGCGGATGGTCAGCTCCATCTCGCCGTCACCGGCCAGTTCCGCCAGATCGGACACGAAGATTTCCCAGGTGTTCATCGCCGGTCTCCTTACTTGACGGGGGAGAAGCCGTAGGCTTCCCAGTTGCCGACGACCTTTTCCTGGATCGCCTTGGGGTAGACGTTCTTGAACGACACCACGGTGGGCACTTCGTTGATGCGGTCCCAGTCCACGGGCCAGGTGCAGTCGAACAGCACCTGCGAGCCCATGGAGTATTTCCGCTCATGCGGGCTGGCGTGGGGATAGAGGGCGGTGCCGGTGGTGTGCTCGAACACCCGGATGCCGCGCACCGGATTACACCGGGTGCAGAAGGCGTGATACACCTCGTCCCAGTTGTAGATGTCGATGGTGTCGTCGACCACCATCACCATGTGGAACCACGGCCCCAGCTTGCTGCCGAAAGCCAGTTGGGCGATCTGGGTGGCGATGCCGGCATAGGTGGGCTTGACGCCGACGATCATCATGTGATGGGTCGAGCGCGGGTGCATGTACACCCCGGTGATGGGAATACCCTGGCTGCGCAGCAGCTTGTCCAGTTCGAGCCCCAGCGAGAACGAGCGCAGCAGCTGCCCCTCGTCGGTGGGAACGCCCATGTTCGAAATGGTCATGGTGGCGTTGTTGCGATACGTGATGCACTTCACCCGGAAGGTCACCCGGAAGTCGCGCGGCGAGGTGCGATAGCCGGTGTACTCGCCGAACGGGCCTTCCTCGACCTTCACGTCGGGAACGATCTCGCCCTCGATGATGATCTCGGCGTCGGCCGGAACCTCCAGATCGCTGGTCTCGCACTTGACCAACCGGACCGGCCGGCCGGCCAGCATGCCGGTCAGCTCGGGCTCGGGGATCGGCGAGGGCGCGCAGGCCGCCATGGCCGCCAGCGGCGACAGGCCGATGGCGGTGGCGAACGGCATGGCCTCGCCGCGCGGCAGGTAGTATTCAGACAGCGTCTTGCCCAGGTCGGAGAATGGGAATACCGCGCCCGACATGGTGCGGCCGTCATACATCATCTGGCGATACATGCCCCAGTTGACGTCGCCCCGCACCGGATGGCGGGTGATGACCGCGTGCCAGGTCCCCACATAGCGGCCGCCATCGCCGTCATGGACCAGCGGCACCGGCAGCCGGGTGAGATCCACGTCGTCGCCGGTCAGGATGTTCTCCTTGCACGGCGCCTCGTCGCGCCCCACCAGCACCGGGGCAACGGGGGCCGAATTGGTGCGCTTCAGGTACTCGGCCGAGATTTCCGGCAGGGTGGATTCCGGCTTCATGCCGAGCGCGATGGCCATGCGGCGGTAGGAGGACAGCGGCGCCCCGAAATAACTGAAGCCGGGATAGTCCTTGATCCGCGTCATGTAGGGGGCGGGAGCGCCCAGCTCGCAGACGCGGCGCACGATGGCCCCCGCCTCGTTGTCCCAATCCACTTCCTGGTCGATCTGGACCATGTCGCCGGTCCGGCGCAGCGCCTCGATGTATTCACGGTTGCTCAAGGGCGCGTTGATCCCGGGCGCCCCCGGCTGGGTCTTGCTGATGGTGTTCATTCGGTCTTCCTTTCTCAGGAGAGCTTGGCGAGCAGGGCTTCCCACTTGCCCTGGGCTTTCAGGATCAGTTCGGCGGTCTCGCGCACCGCGCCGCGGCCGCCGCCCGCCGTGGTGACCAGGCAGGCGATATCGCGGATTTCGGCCACGCCGTCGGCCACCGCCACCGGCATGCCCACCCGCTTCATCATCGAGTAGTCGACCAGATCGTCGCCCACGTAGCAGACCTCGGCGTCCGAGATGCCCATGTCGGCCTTGATCTCCTCGTAGGCGACGGTCTTCTTCTTGATGCCCTCGTAGTAGCGCTTGATCCTCAGTTCCTCGGCGCGGTTGCGTACGGCACCGCACTTCTTCGAGGTGATGATCGCCACCTCGATGCCGGACATCTGAAGCGCCACCACGCCCAGACCGTCCTTGATGTCGAAGTTGCGGGTCTCGACCCCGTTGTCATCCATGACGATCCGGCCGTCGGTCATCACGCCGTCCACGTCCAGGATCACCAGCTTCACGTCCTTGGCCTGTTCCATGATTCGCCCCTCCTCAGACGCCGATGCCGTATTCGGTCCAGCGCCGCTCGACCTTGGCCATGGTGTCCTTGTCGAGCGCCACCTCGACCGGCTTCTCCTTCCATTCGAAGGGGATGGTGGCGTCGAGGAGGATGCGCGACGTGATCAGCTTGTTGCCCTCCGGGTCGAGCGCCGGGTCGAGCGGCGTCGAGCGCCCGCGCTTGATCAGTTCGGTGCCGCGCATGGGGTCGTAGCGGCAGGCCAGGGCCCAGAAGACGCGCTGGATGTCGTCGGCGGCGATGTCCTCGTCCACCACGATCACGCCCTTGATGCCGTAGCTGCCGGTCGTGGTGGAGATGACGGCGTTGGCGACCTGGGACGAATGGCCCGGATACATGGTCTTGACCGAGACCACGGCCCAGAAGCGCCCGGCCGATTCGGGCATGACGTTGACCGACTGGATACCGGGGATGGCCATCTTGGACAGGTCGGTCCACAAGGTGGCGGTCCGGGTGAAGGACAGCAGCATGTGGACGTCGGTGACCGGGCGGCCCACCGAGGTGGCCCACAGGATGGGCTTGTTGCGATGGAGGATCTGCTTGACCTCCAGGCAGGGCTTCCTCACCTCCTTGTAGAGTTCCTCGGTGTAGTAGCCGGTGTACTCGCCGAAGGGACCCTCGGGCTGGAAGTTGTCGGGGTCGATCTCGCCTTCCAGAACGATTTCCGCATGGGCGGGCACCGGCAGGCCGGTCAAGGGCGCCTTCAGGAACTCGGTGGCCTTGCCGCGAACCGACCCGGTCAGGTCGTACTGGTTGGCTCCCTCGTGCTGCAGGGTGGCGGCCATCATCATCAGCGGATCACAGCCGATCACCGCGACGGCCGGCATCTTGCGGCCCAGCTTCTTGTACTTGTTCATGATGCGCTCGCCGCGCTTGCCGGGCAGGATCTGGACGCCGCAGCGCTTGTTGTCGAGCATCTGCATGCGGTAGGTGCCCAGGTTGATCTGGCCGTTCTCCGGGTCCTGGATCACCACGAAGACGGTCGTGCCGATATAGCGCCCACCGTCGCGGGGGAAGAATTTGGGCACCGGGAACATGTTGAGGTCGACCTTGTCGCCGCTGATCACGTTCTCGAGGATCGGGCCGTCCTTGACCTCGACCGAGGGGATCAGTTCGTCGATGGTCAGCTCCATCCACTTCCGCGCCGCCTGGCACAGCGTGTATTCGCGCGGCATGTTGACCACCATCGCCAGGCGCGACGAGGTGGCGAAGGCGCCGGTGAACACCGAGGTGTCGTAGCCCTTGACGTTCTCGAACAGCAGGGCGGGGCCCTTGCGCTCCTCGGTGACCTTGGAGACGTGGGACAGTTCCAGGTTCCAATCCACCTCGGCGGTGACCCGCTTCAGTTCGCCGGTCTCGTCACACCTCTTGATGAAATCCCTCAGATCCATGGCAATAACTCCCTGTTTGGCCGGAGCCCTTTGCTCCGGCCATTGATAAGCGCACGGCGATGCCGGCTGGTTCAGTGCAGCGCTTCGATCCGTTCCAGCACCGGGAACGACGCCTGCTGCAGCGCCCCCACCACACCGGCGAAGTCCTTGGCATGGAAGCGGACGATCAGCTTGGCCTCGGGCTTAGGCGTCAGCGGTGGAGCGGAAGCGATGGGATAGATCGCCAGCACCTCGCCGCCGGCATCCTCGATGACGGTGACGGTGCGGCCGATGACGCCCGGCTCCAGTTCCATGGGGCCGAGCGTGACACCGCTGCGCCGCTCCCAGGCCCCCAGGAAATGGGCGGCCAGATTGAAGATCTCGTTGGCCGAGATGATGCCGACCACGCAGTCGCCGTCGACCACCGGGAACTGGGCCACGCCCAGGTCGCGGCCCTTGGCCAGGCATTCCTCCATGGTGGTCTCGACGCCCACGGTCGCCGGATTGCGGACCATGACGTCCTTGACCTTGAGGCGCGTGGTGAAATAGTCGAACTCGTTGGGGTCCTGGCTTTTCAGCATGAACAGGGTCGTCCTGATGCAATGTGCCCGGGTCAGCAGCCCCCGCAGCCGGCCGTCGTCGACCACCGGCAGCGCCTGGAGGTTCCTCGTGGTGAGGATGTGCTTGGCCTCGGACAGCAAGGCGTCGCTGCTGACCGTGACCGGCGGATGAAGCATCCAGTTCTTCACTTTCATGGCAATTCTCCCTGGGGCCGTCCTAATGGACGAGCTTCTTGCCGGCCAGCATGTTGGCCAGGATGTGGTCGAGAGGCGACGAGGTGCCGCCGACGGCGGTCGAGGCGGCGCCGTCCTTGCCGCTCCACACGGTCTCGGGACGGGCCTGAAGGATGAAGACGTTGCTTCCCTTCGGCATGTCCTTGTCGATGGCCCACTCGATATCCATGGGCCGGCCGTAATGACGCTCGATGGCCTTGGCCATGCGGGCCAGCTCGGTCAATTCCTCGTCGGTGACCGATTGCACCTTGCGCCGTTCGTCGGGCACCTCGGCCTTCACGGTCTTGTGCGCCTTGTGATCGACCGTATAGAGGATCGTCTTGTCGGAGATGTTGCGCTCCATCACCTCCAGCGAGACCTTGTTGACCCGGAACTGATCCGGCGTCACCTCGCCCGACACCACCGATTCCCCGAAGCCGAAATTGGCGTCGATCACCACCGATGAACGATCACCGTTGGAGGGATTCAGGGTGAACATCACCCCGGCGGTGAAGGAGTTGGCCATCTTCTGCACGCCGACGCTGATGCCGACGTCAGTGTGGCGAAAGCGCATCTTCTGCCGGTAGGCGATGGCTCTGGCGGTGAACAGGCTGGCGGTGCAGCGGCGCACCCGGTCGAGGATGTCGTCCACCCCCCTGATCCACAGATAGGTATCCTGCTGGCCGGCGAAGCTGGCTCCGGGCAGGTCCTCGGCGGTGGCGCTGGAGCGTACCGCCACCGGCGTCGCCGGCATGCAGCACACCAGGGACAGCCGGGTATAGAAGTGGGCGATCTCGTCCTCCATCCGCGTGGAGAACGGCGTCTGCTGGATGCGCTCGCGGATCTCCTGGCTGACGGTCTCCAGCCTGGCGATGTCGTCATGGTCAATACCGGCCAGCATGGCCTCGACCTCGCACAGCACGGTATTGGCGCTCATGAACTCGCGATAGGCCGCGGTGGTGACCGCGAAGCCGGGGGGCACCCGGACTCCGGCCTGGATCAGTTCGCCGAGCGACGAGCATTTGCCGCCGACCTCTTCGATCATGTTGGAATCGCAGTCCGAGAACCAACGGACATGGGGGGATTGAATGGACATGAGGGCTGCCTTCTCCTGAGGGCGCGCCGAGGCGCGCCCCCGTTGCGCTTCCACCTGGTTCACAGGATGGTGATCTCGCCGGTCGACCCGTTGACGCGGATCATCTGCCCGGTCTTGATGATCTTGGTGGCATGGCCGGTACCGACCACGGCGGGCATGCCGTACTCGCGGCAGACGATGGCGGCATGGCTCATCACCCCGCCCACATCGGTGACGCAAGCCCCGATCTTGGAGAATACCGGCGCCCAGGACGGCGAGGTGGTGGGAGACACCAGGATCTCACCGGCCTCGAGACGGCAGATGTCCTCGACCGTCCGGCAGACGCGGGCCTTGCCCTCGACCGTGCCCGGACTGCCGGCGAAGCCCTTGAACGCCCGGATGTTGTCCGGATCGTCGCAATCCTGGATGTCGGACCACGACTTCAGGGATTCGTTGGTCACGCCCCACAAGACGATGGTGAAGGGTTCCTGGATCACTTCGGGGGCGGTGCCGACCGCCGGAGGCGGGCTCCACTCGCGGAACTTTTGCAGCACCTCCTTGCGCCACCCGATCTCCTTGGGCAGCGTGAAGGCGCCGCGCGGCTTCACTCCGGTAGCCCAGGCGGTGACCATGTCCCACAGGGCATCCTTGATCTCGCCGCGCCGCAGGTACCAGATGTCCTCGACGTCCTCGATCATGCCGTGCTCGACCATGATCCGCGACACCTCGCGCACCTTGTTCCAGAACACCGAGTGGAACCAGTGCTCGACGTAGAACAGATGATTCTCCACATAGGGAAATACCGTCTTGGCGGTATTGAGCAGCTGGTCGAAGGCGGCGCGGTCCTGCTCGTTGGCGATCAGCGCACGGTATTCGGCGGTGATGGAGTCGCGTTCCTTGCGAATGGCCTCCAGGGGCCGGTCAAGGCTCTCGCCTCGGCGCAGCTTTTCGGCATACATGCAGATGGAGGACAGCGGGACATCCGGTTCGTCGTTCCACGAGCGGTCGTGGTGGTACCAGCCGGTCCCGGTCGAGATGTTGAACCAGGGATAGCGGGCCTCCTCGAAGGCGGCCAGCCACTTGCGGCCGTTCTCGCTGCCCTTCATCACTCCCTGGACGTCGGCGAGGCGCGGATTGCCGCTCAGCGAAGCATCGACCCCGAGGGAAGCCGCCAGGCGGGCCAGCTTCTTCAGTTCCTCGTCCGGCCGGTACATGATGACGTCGATGCCCGAGACCATCTGGGTGACGCGCTGTGCCTGGATGTCGGGAAAGATCTTCTGGCAGAAGTCGAGGAAGGTGACATAGGCGGCGTAGCCCAGATTCAGGAACTCGAAATGGTACTGCCAGCAGCGGATACCCAGGTCGATCAGCTGATCGTAAGCCCTGAGCAGATGGTAGCCGCTGGATTCCCCCAGCCCGTCCGTGACGAAGGAGATGTCCTCCAGTTCGGGCAGCGTCGGAATCTTCAGTTTTTCCAGGCTGTCGATGGTGGAGCGCATCTTGGCCTCCCAGTTGGCCTCGAGCTCCGTCCAGTTGGAGTAGTAGTAGCCGGCCCGCTCCATGAAGTGGGCGACGCGCGCCTCGACCACCTTCGGGTCCTTCACCGGCACCGGCGAGATGTAGGGGTAGCCGTTGATGATCCGGTGATCCACGCCGAACACCGGCGGAACCGAGAACACCCGCGTATTGTTCTGCGACAGGGCGAGATACCACGCCTCGTCCCAGATGGTGTCGAAGGGACACAGCGGCTCGGGATAATGAAGCCCGTCGTAGAACCAGAAGGCGTCGGCTTCGTACGTCCGCCGCTCCTCGTCGTCGGTCACGAACTGGTACTGATAGGGATACATCCGTTCCCAGCCCTCGGTGCCGGGAATCGTCTCCAGATCATGGGGGCAGGGAAAGCTGCTCTTGTTGCCCATCGTTGCCTCCTTGGGGTGAAGCCTGTCGGTTTTTATTGTTTCGCGGCCACCTCGATCAGAGGCGGCCGCAATCCACCAGAAATTCGAAGATGGCAGCATCCATATGCATGGGGTACTCGGAATGCCGCCAATGAAGGCGGCGAACTTCCGGCGTATCATCATGTATATTTGCGCACTCCCCATCTTCGGTTATATTGTTATTGTTTATCATGTGGCTAATGATACTAAGAACATTGCCAATCTTTCCAAAACTTACTGCCATGTCTTCTATCCATAGTTGCCGCTTACCGAGATCGGGTGGTGCGACATTTTTGCTGGAAGGCTTAATAGCAAGGTGCATGCCAGCCCAGGCCGATCTGTGAAGGGCGGGATATCGCCAAGTACAGAAAAGGATAAATAATCAGCAAATATCGATAGCTAGGGAGGGCATTTGATTTAGATGAATTAAAAATCACATTATCTCCGAAGCTGTCGCGCGAAAGGCCGGAGCGTCGGTGGATGATGATTTTCACCAGGAAAAGCCCTGCTGGCTTAAAATGATCAATCCGGATAACCGGCCCGAACAAGAAGCGGCCGGAGTCGGAGGGGGAGGTCACGATGGAATCTCTGCGACATCCGGCGGCCAGGCACGCTGGGGCGATCTACAAGTACACCTGGGAGCCGGGAGCCAAGGTGATGGTCCCAACCAGCGCCGAGCACCACGGCGACGGCCCGGAAATCAGCGACCTGGTGAGCTGCCTGCGCTTCGCTCCGGGCGACGGCAGGATCTGGTTCGACAGCGAACGCATGAACCTGATTCACGTCACCACCCTGGGCGCGATGCGCGACACGCTGATCGACAAGGTGGGCGAGGACACGGCGCGCGGCCTGATCACCCGCATGGGCTATGCCAGCGGCGTCAGGGATGCGGCCCTGGCGCGCAAGGTCCGCCAGAACGGTTCGTTCCGCGACGCCTTTCTGGTCGGCCCGCAGTTGCACACCTTGCATGGCATGGTGGCGGTCCAGCCGGTGCACCTGGAATGGAACACCGAGGAAAGCAGCTTCTATGGTGAGTGGATTTGGTCCTGGAGTTGCGATGCCGAGCACCACCTGGCCCATTTCGGCGTGTCGGACCGGCCGACCTGCTGGCTCCAGCTGGGCTACGCCACCGGCTTCACCAGTGCCTTCACCGGATGCCGCGTCATCTACCGCGAGGTCCAGTGCCGGGCCATGGGGCATCCGCATTGCCGCATCGTCGGCCGACAGCTCGAGGCGTGGGACCCGGAGGAAATCGCCGCCGAATTACGGGCGCTGCAGCCGGAGACCTTCGCCAACCGGCCGGGCACCCGTTCGGCCATTCCGGTGGGCATGGCCATCGACGATCCCCTGGTCGACGTGGTGGGAGCCTCGCAAAGCTTCGTCTCGACCTGCCATATGCTCCAGAAGGTGGCCCGGACATCGGCGACGGTGCTGTTCCTGGGCGAGACCGGCGTCGGCAAGAGCCTGTTCGCCCGAACGCTGCATCAGATCAGCAACCGCGCCGACAAGCCGTTCGTCGCCGTCAACTGCGCCGCCATTCCCGAAGGCCTGGTCGAGGCGGAACTGTTCGGTGTGGAAAAGGGCGCCTATACCGATGCCGGCCAGTCGCGGCCGGGCCGGTTCGAACGCGCCAACCACGGGACCCTGTTCCTCGACGAGGTGGGGACGCTGTCACCCACCGCCCAGGCCAAGCTGCTCCGGGTATTGCAGGAACGCGAACTCGAACGGGTGGGCGGCACCGCCACGGTGAAGATCGACGTGCGCATCGTCGCCGCCACCAACGAGGATCTTTTGCAAGCGGTCAAGGACGGGCGGTTTCGCGAGGACCTGCTCTACCGGCTGAATATTTTCCCCGTCTACCTGATGCCGTTGCGTGACCGCCGCGAGGACATCCCCCTGCTGATGGACCATCTGGCCCGCCAGTTCTGCCGGGTCCACGGCAAGCACGTCAGTGGCTTCACCAACGCGGCCATCGACGCGCTGCACCAGTACGACTATCCCGGCAATATCCGGGAACTGGAGAATCTGATCGAGCGGGCGGTGATTCTGGTCGACGACGGCTTGCCCATCGATATCGACCACCTTTTCGTCGGCGAAGACCATCTGGCGTCGGTGCTGCTCAAGATCGACGCCATGGGAGCGCTGCATTCCGGAACCGGCGGGGCCCGCGCCGACACCCTGATCGAGAATCTGCTGCGCATCCCCTATGACGATCTGGAGGAGGGATTGATCACCGAGGCCATGCGCCGCGCCGCGGGCAACGCCTCCCAGGCCGCCCGGCTCCTGGGCCTCAAGCGGTCGCAGGTCACCTATCGGCTGAAACAGATGGGCCGGGGGGAAACGCCATGATCAAGCCATCCTCGGAGGGCGCCCGCCCTCTCCACGGACAGCGCAGCGAAACCACGGCCGAGCTGGACGCGCTGATCGAGTGCCTGCGCTTCTCGCCGGGAGAGGGACGGATATGGTTCGACAACCAGCCGGTCGCCCTGATCCGCACGTCGGCCCTGTCATCCCTCCACCACGAGCTGGTCGACATCCTCGGTCAGCGCGAGGCCGGCTATTTCCTGGCCCAGTTGGGCTTCGCCTCGGGCTCGCGGGACGCGCAGCTGGCCCGCAAGCTGGACGCCGGGAACGATCTGCCCTCCCTAATCGAGATCGGCCACCGGCTGCGGGCCATCCGCGGCATCGTCTCCATGCGGCCGGTACGGCAGGAGGCCGATCTGGCCGCCGGCCATTTCTATGCCGAGGCCGTCTTCTCCGGCGACTTCGAGGCGGACACCCGCTTGGCCAACGACGGAATTTCCCATAGCCCGGTATGCTGGATGCAGGTGGGTTTCGCCTCGGGCTTCGCCAGCACCCTGCTGGGCCGTCCGGTCATCTACAAGGAGGTGGAGTGCCGGGCCTCGGGCAGCCGCCATTGCCGGATCATGGGCAAGCTGCTGGAGGAGTGGCACGCCGACGAAATCGAGGCCGAGCTGCACTGTATTCCCAAGGACATCCTGGAAGGGCGCCGCCCGGCGCCGGCCCGCCCGCGGCGCAGCCCCCCACCCCGCCCGTCCCAGCCCGCCGGAGAGGAGATCGGCCCCGGACTGGTCGGCACCTCGCCGGCTCTGATTTCCACATGGCGGCGGATTCAAAAGGTGGCCGAAACCTCGGCCACCGTCCTGCTGCTGGGCGAGACCGGTGTCGGCAAGGGTGTCTTCGCGCATGCCCTGCACCAGACCAGCCGTCGCAGGGATAAGCCCTTCATCGCCATGAACTGCGCCGCCATCCCGGAAAACCTGATCGAAGCGGAACTGTTCGGCGTGGAGAAGGGCGCCTTCACCGGCGCCACCCAGTCGCGGCCCGGCCGGTTCGAGCGGGCCGACGGGGGAACCCTGTTTCTCGACGAGGTCGGCTGCCTGTCGCTGCCGGCCCAGTTGAAACTGCTGCGGGCCATCCAGGAAAAGGAGATCGAGCGGGTGGGCGACACCATGTCCCGCCGGGTCGACGTCCGCATCGTCGCCGCCACCAACGAGAAGCTGGAAGTCGCGACGGCGCAGGGGCGTTTCCGGGAGGACCTGCTGTTCCGTCTCAACGTGTTTCCCGTCCACATCACGCCCCTGCGGGAACGCCGCGAGGACATCCCGCCGCTGCTCGATCATTTCCTCGCCCGCTACAACCAGCGCCACGGGCGCCATGTCGCCGGCTTCAGCGACGCGGCCCTGACGGCCTTCTGCCGCTACGACTATCCGGGAAACATCCGCGAGCTGGAGAATCTGGTCGAGCGGGCGGTCATTCTGGGCGAGGACCATCAGCCCATCGACATCATGCATCTGGTTGGGGTCGAGGGATTGATCAGCGCATTGATCGGGCCGGCCCCCGAGGAGGAAGCCCCGCCGGAGGCACCGGGTTCGGCCTGCGCCACCCTGCTCGACGAGATGCTGGCGCGCGGCCTGCCATTGAAGGAGGTGGAGCGGCGGCTGATCATGCTGGCGCTCCGGCGGGCCGACGGCAACATCTCGCAGGCGGCAAGGCTGCTCGGCATGACCCGGCCGCAATTCGCCTATCGCCTGGATAAGTTGCAGTCCGAGGAGTGATTGCGGATTTTCGCCGATCGCTAACCGGCGAGTGGCGAATTTGATCAAGATCGCCCGCCGGCTCATATGGCCGACGGGCGTCTTTTTCCCCATTTTCGGCGAATTCCTGGCGGTTTCTCCCGCGACGGGGCGTTTGGCCCGGCTCTTGCGGAAGGGTTCAGGCGCGACTTGCGCCAATCGACCAAAACGGGGAGGAGACCGCCATGACCCATCCAATCGTCGTCGCCATCACCGGCGCCACCGGCGTGATCTACGGCGTGGAATTGCTGAGGGCGCTGCATGCCCTGGGCGAGCCCGTCCACCTGATCCTCAGTGAATCCGCGGTGCGCAATCTGCACATCGAGACGACCTACAGCGTCGAGGAAGTCGAGGCCATGGCCGAGGTGGTCTACAACAACAAGGATATCGGCGCTTCGGTATCCAGCGGGTCGTTCAAGACACGGGGCATGGTGGTCGCCCCCTGCACCATCAAGACGCTGTCGGCCATCGCCAACTCGTTCAACGACAAGCTGGTGGTCCGCGCCGCCGACGTGACGCTGAAGGAGCGGCGGCCCCTGGTGCTGATGGTTCGCGAGACGCCGCTGCATCGCGGCCATCTCGACCTGATGATGCGGGCCGCCGACAACGGGGCGACTCTGCTGCCCCCCATGCCCTCCTTCTACAACGGGCCGAAGACCATCATGGACATCGTGCATCAGAGCGTCGGCAAGGCGCTCGATCAGCTCGGCATCGACCACGACCTGTTCCGGCGCTGGACCAGCGAGGTGTCCAAGGACCTCGCCATCCGGCTGGCCCGCACCGCCTGACGCGCCGGCCACGCCCATGCCCCCCCTCCCCCTCGGCGTTCCCGCCGCCCCCCTTCCCGCCGCAGACGTCCAGGGATTCCACGACCCCCGCGACATCCCGATCCAGGACGTCGGCGTGCGGGGAGTCCGCGTTCCCGCCTCGGTCGCCGGCCGCGACGGCCTGCGCCACCACAGCGTCGCCCTGCTCGACATGTTCGTCTCCCTCGAAGGCCACAAGAAGGGAGCGCATATGTCCCGCTTCCTGGAACTGGCCGGCCGGGGAATCGAAATCGGGCCGGGCAGCGTCCGCCATCTGGCAGAGACCATGCTCGACCGTCTTGAGGCACGGGCTGGCAGCATCGAGCTGCGTCTGCCGGTATTTCTCTCCCGACCGGCCCCGGTCACCGGAGCCATCGCCCTGCTCGACTGTGATCTGCGCCTATGGTCGCGCATCTCGGACGGGGGGAGCGAAACGGGCCTGGCGGTGGTGGTGCCGGTCACCAGCCTTTGCCCGTGCTCGAAGGCCATCTCGCGCCATGGCGCCCACAGCCAGCGCTCGCACGTCACCGTCGAGGTCGAAGGGCGGGACGGTCTTCCTCCGTTCGAGGACATCGTCGAACTGGTCGAGGCACAGGCCTCGTGCGCCATCTTTCCACTGCTCAAGCGGGCCGACGAGAAGTTCGTGACGGAACGCGCCTACGAGAACCCGAAATTCGTCGAGGACATGGTTCGCGACGTGGCCGTGGCGCTGGAGGCCGACCCGCGGATAGGGTCGTTCGCCGTCTCGTGCGAGAACTTCGAATCCATCCATACCCATTCGGCCTTCGCCCGCATCGAGCGCCGGGATGATATCAGCAAATTCATCCATTCGCCGGCCTATCCCCGCTGATTCGCTGAAATTGGACAAGCCCCGTGCCGGCCCCGGCGCTCCGCCGGACCGGAAATCCGCCGGAGTGCCGGTTGGCATGCCTCTTGCCTTTGAGCCGGCCGGAGGGATGCCGGTCACGGCACTCATAACAATAATCGAGGCGAGGTTTCACATGAGGAAATATCTGATCGCGGCCGCGGCCGGCCTGGGACTGGCCGCGCAGGCGGCCCATGCCACCGAGGGCGGCGCCAGCCAGTACCCCAACGGCGCCGAGGGCTTCATGGTCGGGGCCGCTCCGCCGCCCGGCGTCTACTTCATCAACTACACCACCTGGTATTCGGCCGACCGGGTCAACGACTCGCGCGGCAACAAGCTGCCGGTCAAGGTCAAGGTCGACGCGGTGGCCGACGTGCCCAGGCTGCTCTGGATGTCACCTCACCAGATCCTCGGCGCCAACTGGGGCATGCACGTCTTCCTGCCCCTGGTCCACCTGGACGCCACCCTGGGCGGATGGTCCAAGCGGGAGTTCGGGCTGGGCGACATGACCGTCAGCCCGGCGGTGCTTTCCTGGCACTGGAAGAATTTCCACATGGTCTCGGTCCTGGACTTCCACCTGCCCACCGGCAGCTACAACAAGAACGACCCGGTCAACATCGGCGTCAACTACCTCGGGATCGAGCCGGTGCTGGCCGGGACCTATCTTTCGGACGACGGGTGGGAGGCCTCGGCCAAGCTGATGTACGCCATCAACACCCGGAATCAGGATACCGACTATCTGTCGGGTCAGGCGTTCCACATGGACTACACCCTGGCCAAGCACATTGGCGACTGGGCGTTGGGCATCGGCGGCTACTACTACCACCAGACCACCGACGACGAGCCGGGAGCCGGCGGGGGAGCCAACGGCAATCGTGGTCTGGCTTTCGCCATCGGCCCCCAGGTCAAGTACGACATCGCCGGCAAATACTCGGTGATCGGCAAATGGCAGCATGAGGCCGTGGCCGAGAACCGGGCGCAGGGCGACAAATTCTGGGTCAAGGCGATCATCCCGTTCTGATCCGGAAAAAAAGGGAGCGGCACCATGGCAGAGCGCGAATTCGTCGTCCTCGTGAATCAGGCCGACCGGGCCTGTGGGCAGATGGAGAAAATGGCGGCCCATCGGATCGGAGTGCGCCACCGCGCCTTTTCGATCATGCTGGGCAATCGGCTCGGTCAGGTGCTGCTCCAGCGCCGGGCGTTGGGGAAATACCATTCCGGCGGTTTGTGGGCCAATTCGTGCTGCGGCCACCCGAGGCCGGGGGAAGAGATCGCCGCCGCCGCCGCCCGGCGCCTGGGCGAGGAACTCAACATCAAGGCGAGGTTGCGGCCGGTCGGACTGTTCTCCTACCGCGCCATGGTCGGCGATGGGTTGATGGAGAATGAGCTGGTCCACTTTTTTCACGGCTGCCACGACGGTCCGATCCACCCCAATGCCGACGAGGTGATGGAAATCCGCTGGATCGACCCCACCAGTCTGGCCCCGGATACCGACCACCTGACTCCCTGGCTGCGGCTGTACATCGCCGAGAACCCCGGCTTCCTCCAGGTTTCGCCGACGAGGACCTGGGCCTCCCCAGGACTGGTATCCGGTTCCTGGTCGCCCTGAAATGCAAATCGGGGCCGACGCATTATCGGCCCCGATATTTCGGTTCGTCCGGGCCGGGCCTAAGCTTTTTTCACGAATTCCGACTTGAGATTCATGGCGCCGATGCCGTCGATCTTGCAGGAGATGTTGTGTCCGTCGGTGGCGTCCACCAAACGGATGCCCTTGACCTTGGTGCCGCCCTTGACGACCAGGGACGAGCCCTTGACCTTCAGATCCTTGATCACGGTCACGCTGTCGCCGTCGCTGAGCACGTTTCCGTTGGCATCCCGCACCTCGGAACTCTCTCCGCCGGCATCGCCGGAATCGGTCTCGGGGTTCCATTCATGGGCACAGTCGGGGCAAACCCACAGGCTGCCGTCATGATAAACGTTTTCGGAGTTGCACTTGGGGCAGGTCGATCCACTGGTCATTGTTTACCTCGTTGCTGGTGGCGCGATCCTAATGCACCGACCCACCCGATAGGAAACACAAGCTTGCGGTCCGCGCACGATTGCTTGGGCCGCACCGCCAATGCGCGTTTGGCGCTATGGCGATGCGGGGGGGAAAGATGTACCCTCGCCGGGACCATCTTGATGCCCTAACGCGTCCGAACGCGGCCTTCCACAAGAGAAGGAGGCAACATGATCAACGGCCTGGGAGGGACATGAATGCTTGCGATGATCGCCAACACCCGGATTCTCATCAAAGTATTCGTCGCCCCGGTCATCCTGATCATATCCATGCTGATTCTGGGCGTGGTGTTTCACTTCGCCATGACCCGGCAGAACACGGCCATGGACAGCATGGTCAACAGCTCGTTCGCCAACAGCCGCACCGCCGCCGAACTGGACGGCATGGCGGCCACCATCGAGTCCAACATCTACCGCATCCTGGGCTGGAAGGCGGCCAAGGAGGACAAGGACAAGATCGCCCAGCTGGACAAGGAACTGCGCTCCGACATCAAGGAATTCGGCGACAAGGCCAACGCGTTGCTCAAGGCCATGGCCGCCGAGCCGGCGGTGGCCAAGCACGTCAAGGACTACCTGCTGGCGGCCGGCGACGTGCTGGGCATGTACGAGAGCGACCATATCACCGCGCTCTCCATGATGGGCGCCACCGAGATCGAGTTCGACAGCCTGCGCGCCGACCTGCAGGGCCTGACCACCAAGGCGGCTTCGCGCGCCGCCGCCGACTATCACGACACCTCGGCGCTGGCCGCCTCCACCGAAATGGAATACGCCCTGTTCCTGGGCGTCTTCCTGCTGGTCGGGGCGCTGGCGACGTTCGCCATGGGCCGCATGATCGCCCGGCCGGTCACCGAGATCACCCGGGTGATGGGATCGCTGGCCGGCGACGATCTCGACGTGGAGGTGCCGTTCCTCGACCGCAGGGACGAGATCGCCGAGATGGCCGCCGCCGTCGAGGTGTTCAAGGCCAACAAGCGCCGCGCCCTGGAACTGGAGCAGGCCCAGCGGGCCGACCAGGAGGCCAAGGAGCAGCGGCGCATCGCCCTGGAGCAGCAGGCCGCCCGGTTCGAGGCCAGCGTCACCGACACCCTGGAAGCGGTGGTCGCCGCCAGCGGCCACATGCAGCAGACCGCCAGCGACATGGCCTCGACCTCCGAGACGGTCAAGCATCAGTCCCAGGCGGTGTCGGACGCCGCCGCCCAGGCCTCCGACAACGTCAACTCGGTGGCGGCCGGCGCCGAGGAACTGTCGGCCTCCATCAAGGAGATCGGCCGCCGGGTCAGCCATTCCAGCTCCATGGCCCGGACCGCCGCCCGGGAATCCGAGGAGGCCAACGGCATCGTGCGCGGCCTGGCCGAGGCCACCCAACGCATCGGCGAGGTGGTGGACCTGATCAACTCCATCGCCGCCCAGACCAACCTGCTGGCCTTGAACGCCACCATCGAGGCGGCGCGGGCCGGCGAGGCGGGCAAGGGCTTCGCCGTGGTGGCGGGCGAGGTCAAGACCCTGGCCACCCAGACGGCGCGCGCCACCGACGAGATCGCCGCCCAGATCGCCGTGGTGCAGCAACGCACCGATGCGGCGGTGGGCGCCATCGCCCATATCAGCGGTACCATCACCGAGATCGACACCATCGCCGCCGAGATCGCCCAGGCGGTGGACCAGCAGGACGCCGCCACCCAGGAGATCGCCCGCAACGTCCAGCAGGCGGCGGTGGGCGCCCTGACGGTGACCGACAGCATCCAGTCGGTCAGCGCCGCCACCAGTTCCAGCGGCCAGATCGCCACCGACGTGCTGGAATCCGCCCGGCAACTGGCGGCCAAGGCCGACCTGCTGCATGAGGAGGTGGATTCCTTCCTGGCCGCCATCAAGGACGAGGAGAAATTCACCCATTCCGAAGATCTGGCCTTTGCCGACTTCGTCCGGGCCGGCGCCACCAACCTTGCCGGACGGCTCGAGGCGGCGGTGGAGCGGGGCGAGATCAGCCTCGACAACCTGTTCGACGAATCCTACCAGCCCGTCCCCGGCACCTCGCCGCAGCAGGTCTCGACCCACTTCACCGAACTGGCCGACCGGCTGTTCCCCGAGATTCAGGAAAAAGCCCTGGTCCAGTTCCCCAAGGCGGTGTTCTGCGTCGCCGTGGACCGCAACGGCTATCTGCCCACCCACAACGCCAAGTTCTCCAAGCCCCAGGGCGCCGACCCGGTGTGGAACGACGCCAATTGCCGCAACCGCCGGATATTCGCCGACCCCACCGGCCTCGCCGCCGCCAAGAACACCGCCAAGCCGTCCCTGGTGCAGACCTACCGCCGCCAGACCGGCGACAAGAGCGTGCTGATGATCGACGTATCGTCGCCCATCATGATTCGCGGCCGCCACTGGGGAGCCCTGCGCATGGGCTACGCCGTCTAGCCGTGCGGCGGCTCGCCGCCCTCGTCGCCCTGATCCTGCTGACGGGGTTCAGCCCGGCATGGGCCTGCATCTCGGGTCCCACCGACGTGGCCAAGGGCCGGGTATTCGTGCCCGACGGCCACAACGCCTGGACCAGTCCGATCGGCTATATGAGGGCGGGATGGCCCGCCTTCCTGACGCTGGGGCTGCTGGGCAAGGGCGACCGCTGGGAACTGACCGACCCTGACACCCACGGCCCGGTAACCTGGAAAGCGGAGCCGCGGGCGGAAGGCGGTCTTACCGTATGGCTGGCGGCCGAGGAGGGCGGACAGAGCGCGCTGCCCCTGCGCTATGTCTTCGCCGACGGGCGGACCAGCCCCGTCCTCTATATCCTGATCGTCGAGCCGCCGCCCCCACCGCCCAGGCCGTGGGTGTTGAACGTGGACAAGGCCGCCCACAAGGACATCGCCAAAGCCGGGCACGAAACCATCCTGCGCATGTCCATGCCCCTGCCCGCCGGTCGGCGCTGGGAGGTGAAGGAGGCCGCCTTCTTCTTCCATGCCGACAAGGAATGGCGGCCCATGCCCCTCGAGCCCATCTCCGGCGAAGCGGGAGCCTTCCGCTTCGTCCCCCAGGGGGAGAAGGCCCGCATCACCCTGGTGGAGGCGGGCGACGGCTGGCTGCTGTTCCCCGACACGGTGACGGTCGAATTGATCGTCGATTCCTTCGTGCCGAAATGCTGAGCCGTGCCGCCCTTGTCCTCGCCCTGGCCGGCGGCCTGTCCAGCGCGGCACTGGCCGGTGGCGATCTCAGATGCGGCGCGCTGCTGACCGTCGGCGACAGGGGGTTCAGCCTCGCCGATTCCGGCGGAACGCGGGTTTTCGAGTTGGAGGAGTGGCGGATCTGCTTCACCTGCGCCGGGCTGCCCGCCCTGCGGCTGGCCCTGAACGACATGACGGACGGAGGCAAGGCCTGGGTGTCGGTCGCCGTCCAGCCCTGCGGCCCGCCCGAAGCCCCGCCCGCCGAGCGCTATTGCCTTGAAGACACCGGCATACAGGTGGGCAGCCGCCTGGGCGGCCAGTGCCGCTTTCCCGAGAAGACGACGCTAGGACAGCTATGGGCGGAGCTGACGCGGTCGCCGCCGCCGGAGATCGTCAACGGCTGGTGGACCCATTTCAGGCGATAGGCGCTGATCCTCAGTTGGGCTCCAGCCGAACCACCACCCGCCGGTTGGCGGCCTTGGCCGTTTTGGTGCGGGCCGGATCGAGGGGGCGCTCGCGGCCGAAGGAGATGGCCGATATCCGTCCCTCGGCCACGCCGCGCCCGATCAGGTATTGCCGCACCGTCTCGGCCCGGCGTTCGCCGATGGCCAGATTGTACTCGCGGGTCCCCTTGTCGTCGGCATGGCCTTCGACAAGGACGGGAATGGCGGGCTCCCGCACCAGGATATCGGCCAGATCGTCCAGAATCCGCTTGGCCGTGGCGTCCAGGTCCAGCCGCTCGGCGGCGAAGGGCACCACAATCTCGCGCGGCTCGATGCGTGGCCGGACGGGCGGCGGGCCATAGACGGCCAGGGGCGTTTCCCGCTTGGCCAGCGGTTCCTCCACCGCCTCGACCGGCGATGCGCAACCGCCCCCGGCGGCGGCCAGGGCGGTGGCGGCGAAGCGCAGCAGGAATTCGCGTCGGCTGTCGTCAGTCATCACACTCTCCCATTTCTCCGATCTTCACGAGGCCGCAATGGACGGCCTGCGGGTCCTCGGGGTCGAACAGATGGAACCCGCCGCCCTCGCACAGATCCCAGTGGTCGCAGCCCCGGCAGACGGACGGCGCCGTGTCGCGACGGCCCTGACGGAAACGGCCAAAGCCGCCCCGCCACAGATCGAGGAAGGCGGCCTCGCGGATACTGCCCTCGGTGAAGCGACGCGACACGCTGGGACAGCCGGTGACACCGCCGTCGTGGAGGATCGAGGCGATCACCGTGCCCGAGCCGCAATAATGCATGCCTTCGCGCACCCGGCATTCCCAGTTGGGCCCCCAATAGCCTTCCTCGCTCAGCGTCACCGCGATATCGCGGCGCTGCTGGCGGGAACGGGCGACGAAGGCCAGCAGGTCGCGATACTGCTCTCCCGACAGCATCAGCCCCGAATCCCGCCCGGCCCGCCCGCGCGAGAACACCGGGGTGAAGCGCACCTGCGGCACCCCCAGGGCGGCGAGATGATCGACGAAGGGCTCCAGCCGGTCGATGTTCAGGGTGCTGACGCAGCAGATGACGTCGAAGGCGGCATAGAACGGATCGGCCACCAGCCGCTCCAGCGCACCCGAGACCTTGCGGAAGGCACCGTCATGCCGCCGCAGGCCGTCATGGGCCTGTTCCAGCCCGTCCAGGCTGACCGAAATGGTCGACAGCCCAGCCGCCTTGAGCGAGGCCAGCCGCGCCGCGTCCAGCAGCATGCCGTTGGTGGTGATGCCCCAGGCATAGCCGAGGCCGGCGGCAAAGGCCCCCACCTCCTCGATATCCCGGCGGATCAGCGGCTCGCCGCCGATGATGGCGAAGGTGATGTCACGCGGGTCGCAGGCCAGGGCGATGGCGGCCAACTCCCGCTTGAGGACTTCGGGAGGCAGTTCCTTGTGACGGGTGGAATTGTCGCGCAGGCAGTCGCTGCCGCAATGGCGGCAGGCGAGATTGCAGCGCAGCGTCGCCTCCCAGAACAGATAGCGAAGCGGATGTTCATCCGCCATCCGGGCCTTGGCGGCGATGAACCGCTCCAGCCTATCGGCCACGCAATCCCGGCGATCCATCCCACCCCCGGCCACGATTGTCCCCCAAGGTTATTCAACCACGGAATTCCACACCTCAAAAGGGGCGGAATTATGCCGTCTCAGGGGATATCGATCAGCCGCCGCAATTCGGCCAGCAGGGTGTCCTTGTCGGCGGCGCCCTTCTGCAGCACCTTCTGAACGCAGCCGGCCAGACGGTCGCGGTCCTCCTGGTTGATGTCCTTGGCGGTCAGCACGACGATGGGGATGGCGTGCCATTCGGGATGGCGCTGCAACTCGGCGACGAACTCGAAGCCATCCATTTCCGGCATCATCAGGTCGAGCAGGATCAGGTCGGGCGGCGCTTCGGTGACGCGGTCCAGGGCGATCCGGCCGTTGGCCGCCTCGACCACCGACCAGCCTTCCTTGGCCAGCATGCGCCGCAGCATTTCCCGGTTGGTGTGGTCGTCCTCCACCACCAGGATGCGCTCGATGGGACCGCGATCCTTGAAGCGGGACAGCACCGCCGCCAGTTGATCGCGGTCGATGGGCTTGGCCATGAAATGATGGGCGCCCAGCGCGTAGCCCAGCGCCTGGTTCTCCACCACCGACACCATGATCACCGGAATACTGGCCAGATCGGGATCGGTCTTCAGCGCGGTCAGCACCGACCAGCCGTCCATGCCCGGCATCATCACGTCGAGCGTGATGGCGGCGGGCCTGAGCGTCCGCGCCATCTCCAGCCCCAACGGCCCGTCGGAAGCGAAACGGGCCCGGAAACCGTTCTCGTCCAGGAAACGGCCCAGCAGATCGCGGGCCACCGCGTCGTCGTCGATGACCAGCACCAGCGGCAACTCGGAGACCGGTTCCGCCGCCGCCGGGCGGATCGCCTTGGGATCGGCCACCACCAGCGGCAGACGGACGGTGAAGGCGGTGCCGCATCCGGGCTCGCTGACCACGGTGATGTCGCCGCCCATCATGCGGCAGAAGGTGCGGCTGATGGCCAGCCCCAGGCCGGTGCCGCCGAATTTGCGGGTGGTCGAGGCGTCGGCCTGCTGGAAGGCCTGGAACAGCCGGTCCAGTTCCTGGGGTGTCATGCCGATGCCGGTATCGCTGACCTCGAATTCGATCCAGGCGCCGTCGCGGCGGGCACAGAGGGTGATGGTGCCCTCGTGGGTGAACTTGCTGGCATTGCTGAGCAGATTGAACAGCGTCTGGCGCACCTTGGTCAGGTCGGCGTCCATGACGCCGATACCGGCGGGGCACACCACCTCCAGCCGGTTGGTGTTCTTTGCCACCAGCGGCTGGATGGTGGAGACCACGTCCGACACCATCTGGGCGATGTCGAAGGCCTCGACGAACAGATCCATCTTGCCCGCCTCGATCTTGGAGATGTCGAGGACGTCGTTGATCAGCGACAGCAGATGACGGCCGGCCGAATGGATCTTGCCCAGATCGGGAATCAGGTCGTCCTGGCCCAAGTCCTCCAGTTCCTCCTGCAGCATCTCGCTGTAGCCGATGATGGCATTGAGCGGGGTGCGCAGTTCGTGGCTCATATTGGCGAGAAAGCTGCTCTTGGCCTGGTTGGCCGCCTCGGCGGCCAGCTTGGCGCGGTGCGCCTCCTCCTCGGCCCATTTACGCTCGGTGATGTCCATGGCCGCCGCCAGATAGCCGGCCAGACTGCCGTCGCCGTCCCTGAGCGAGGTCACCGACAGGCTGACGGGAAAGCGGGTGCCGTCCTTGCGGCGGTAGGTCCATTCGCGCGCCGCGATCAGGCCGTGCTTGACGTAGGCGGCGAACAGGCCGTCGGGGGCGACGGGGCGCCCGATCTCGGCGGCCAGTTCGGCGGCGTGGGAGGCCACCTCCTCGGGCAGCAGGAAGTCCAACAGGGTGCGGTGCCCCACCACCTCCTCGCTGGCATAGCCCAGCAGGGTCTCGGCACCGCGATTGAACAGCATCACCCGGCCCTGGATGTCGGTGGCGATGATGGACATCTGCAGGGCGGCGTCCAGCACCGCCTGACGCTGGGCATTGGCGCTCTGGAAGCGGTAGAGCAGCCGCTCGGTCTCCTCGAACTGCTTGACCACCAGCCGGGCGGTGATCTCGGCCGCCTCGCGGGCGACGCTGATCTCGTTGCGCAGCAAGGCGTTCTCGGCCTGAAGGTCCATCATCCGGTCGCTATTCATGGCCGCAACGCCTCCGCCAGGGCACGGGCCGCCACCTGGGCGACGTCCGCCGGATGCTCCGCGCCGATCAACAGGACCTCGGGCATCTCGCCCTCGCATACGCGCGGCAGCAGATGGAACAGATGGGGCAGGCCGGCGTCGTGGCCCCAGGCACCTTGGGCCTGGGCCGCCACGTCGTCGCGCCCCAGGGCCACCACCTGGCCCGGTGGAGCAAAGCCCGCCACCGCGTCCACGAACACCGCCCGCCCCGCCCCCTCGACGGAGCGCAGCAGGTCCAGGCCGTACAGCCCGCCATCCACCAGTTCCACCCCCTGGGGCAGCACCGATCCGGCCAGCAGGTCGTGGACACGGGGTCCCAGATCGTCGCCGGGAAGCAGGCGGTTGCCGACGCAGATGATGCGGGCGGGGCGGGGCGCCATGTCAGGCCTCCAACCGGACCCGGCCCATGGTCTTGCCCTTGCGCACCGTGTGAACCGAGCAGACCAGGCAGGGATCGAACGAGCGGATGACGTGTCCGACCTCCACCGGATTGTCGGCATCGGCCACCGGCGTGCCGATCAACGCCTCCTCCCACGGGCCGCGCACGCCGCCCGAATCGCGGGGCGAGCCGTTCCAGCCGGTGGGAGTGATGATCTGGTAGCGCTCGATCCGTCCCTGGCGAATGCTGACCCAATGGCCCAGCGAGCCGCGCGCCGCCTGGATCATGCCGCAGCCGTCGCCCTCGGTGACCGGGCCGGGATTGGCGTAGACGTCGCGGGCGCCCGACGCCACCACCTCGGCCAGCCACACCGCCATGGTCGGCAGCAGGGTGGCCGGGCGGGTCAGCCGGGCCAGCTCGCGAACCAGGGCGTTGGCGCCCTGCCGCTTCAGCAGATCGGTGAACAGGGGATCGCCCGCCACCACCCGTTCGGCCAGCGGACCGGTCTCGGCCGGGCCGCCACGGTAGCGCGCCGCCTTGACCCAGGAATAGCGCCGTCCCTCCTCGCCCGAGGCATAGGGCTCGGTCTCGCCCTCGGAGGGGTGGCGGCCGCCGTCCTGGCCGGCATACCACGAGGCGGCCACATGCTCGGAGATGGCCTCCGGGTCGAAGGCCTCCACCAGGGTTCCCCGGGCGAAGCCAGCGGGAATCAGGTGACCGCCGGTTCCCCGCGCCGCCGTCTCGGCCGGCAGGTCCAGCGAGCCGGAAGACAGGAAGGTCCCGTGGCCGCCGCCCAGCTTATCCAGCCCGGCGGCACGCCCGAAGCGCAGCAGGAAACCCACGTCGCTGTCGCGGTGGGCTTGGGATTCCTCCAGCCAGGTGTCGAGCGCCGCCAGACTGTCCACCGCCATCCAACGGTCGATGGAACAGCCGAGGATGCGCCGCTCGTACCACGCCCGATAGGCGTCGAGCACGTGGCGGCACTGCAGCAGTTCGGTCACCTGCGGCCCATAGGACAGGCCGCCCGGCACCATGAAGGACGAATGCGGCCACTGCCCGCCGATCATGGCGATGATCTCGATGATGCGCTTGGTCTCGCGCACCGCCTCGACCACCGCCTCGCCGGCCAGCGGCGCGTAGCGGCGGACCGCCTCGTCGTAAAGGGGCAGATGGGCATAGGCGGGATTGGCGTAATCGGCCAGGAACATCAGGATGCCGTGGCGCACGTCGCTTTGGACGTGCTCGACCATCAGGGCGAGATTGCGCAGCCTGATGCCGTTGTCGGGGACCACCGCCCCGGTGACGGCGTCCAGCGCCTTGGCCGCCGCCATCAGGTGGGTGGTGCTGCAGATGCCGCAGATGCGCGGCGTCACCACCAGCCCGTCCAGAGCGCCCCGCCCCAGCAGCAGGCGTTCGAAGCCGCGGAACATGGTGCCGGTGCTCCAGGCGTCGACGACCACGCCGTCGGCGACCTCCAGACGCAATTCCAAATCGCCCTCGACCCGGTTGACGGGAATGTCGAGCATCTTGCGGACAGCCATCGCCCCCTCCTCAGATTTCCGTGCGGCGTTGACGCAGGCGCTCGGGCGCGGCGGCGGCGGCCATGACCTTGTAGACCATGTAGTGGGCGCGGTTGATGCCGTTGGGCAGGTCCAGCGGAATCCCCTCGATATTGCGCGTGTGGAAGAACGGATGGTTCTGCGGGAAGTCCGGGCTGGTGCAGCCGAAGCAGGGAACGCCGGCCCGGGTCTTGGACGAACGCTGGTTCCACAGCAGCTTGTTGCAGGGTCCGGTGACCAGCGGCCCGTGGCAGCCCATGTGGAAGAACAGGCAGCCCTTCTCGCCGAAGGTTTCCTCCTCGACCCGGTACTCGTGGTACTCGTTCCGGGTACAGCCCTGGTGGACCATCATGCTGTACCACGACAGCGGGCGGTTGAACTGGTCCAGCGACAGCTCGGTGCCGGTCACCAGCGCGGTCAGGGTGCCCGCCAGAACATGGGGATGGCAGGGACAGCCCGACAGGTTGATCACCGGCAGCCCGGACTTGGACCGGAAGTCCGCCCCCAGAAAACCGCCGGGCTCGGCCCGGTTGAACTGCAGGCCGGTGGCCTCGATCTCGGTCTGGGCGCCGAAGCCGCCGAACGAGGCGCAGGTGCCGGCCGCCACCACGAAGCGGGCCTGCCGGGCCAGGGCGGCGACGATGTCCTTCTTCGGCCGCCGCCCCCTGGTGTCGTACATGCCGGTGCCGGCCGGGCCGCGCAGGACGGCGCCCTCAACCACCAGGATATCGAGGGGCAGATCGCCCGAGCCGAGAGCGTCGAGTTGAGATGCCTGCTGGGCGGGAGAGCTGTTCGACAGGGAAGGATGATGAAGAACATTGATCCCCAGGCTGGAGAACAACTGCAATACATCGGGGCTTTCGGAATTCAAAAAAGACATGGTGTCGCCACCACACCCGCCACATTGTAACCAGTATAAATTGATTCCCACTACCCCCTCCCCAAAAGCTCTAATTCGTTGGCTCTATATTGCTTGTATAAGGAGCAAATTTCGGCAAAAACGAACGATTGATTATACTTGCGTCGAAGTTGGCGATCAAATAGCTTTCTCGTGAAATCTATCCTCTGGGTTGAGGGGCGATACCGTCGGCCTGGGCGGGGCAAGGTTTGGATATGACCAAGATTCTTCTGGTCGAAGATAATGAAATGAACCGGGACATGCTGTCCCGCCGCCTGCAACGCAAGGGCTACGAGGTGGCCATGGCGGTGGATGGCGAGGAAGGCGTCGCCATGGCGGCGTCCACGACCCCCGATCTGATCCTCATGGATATGAGCCTGCCGGTCCTCAACGGCTGGGACGCCACCCGGCGAATCAAGGCCGACCCGGCCCTGGCCCGCATCCCGATTATCGCGCTGACCGCCCACGCCATGGCCAGCGACCGCGAACAGGCGCTGGCTGCGGGATGCGACAGCTACGAGACCAAGCCCATCGACCTTCCTCAATTGCTGGAGAAGATCGAGTCCCTGCTGCGCCGGACCTAGGCGGCATGACTACCCAAACCCACGATTCCCGGATGGTCGCCCTGGCCGAGCAGGTTCGGGCGGAGGTCGGCCCCACGGCGGATTCCATCGTCGCCGCCGTGGCGGTACTGGCCGCGGCCCCCTCGGCGGAAGCGCTGGCCGAGGAAATTCATCAGATCGACAAGGCGGCCCAGCTCCTGACGGAGATGGTCCGGGACTGTCGCCCCGAACCGGGCGAAGGCGGCGTGGAGGAGGCTCATTCCCGGCTGCGCCATGACCTGCGCACCCCGTTGGTGGCGCTCAAGGGCTATGGCGAACTGGCCCTGGAGATCGCCGCCGACGAGGAACTGGACGACGTGGCCGCCGCCCTCGGCCCGCTGCTCGAGCGGGTCGCCGAGGTCATGGTATCCATCGAGCGGGCGCTGCCCGCCCTGTCCCTGGCCATGGATTCCGAGGACGACGGCGACGACCGGGAGCCGCGTTCCACCTCCTATCCGGCCGGTCGGGTGCTGCTGGCCGACGACAGCCAGGCCAACCGCGAGGTGCTGGCCCAATACCTGTCGCGCGAAGGCCATCAGGTGGTGGCGGTCGGCGACGGCCTTGCCGCCATCGAGGCGGTGTTCGAACAGCCCTTCGACGTGGTGCTGCTGGACATGATCATGCCCGGCATGAACGGCGACGAGGTCCTGAAGGCCATGAAGGCCGAGCCCCGCCTGCGCTCGCTGCCGGTGATCATGATTTCCGCCCTGGACGCCCTGGACAGCATCGTGCGCTGCATCGAGGCCGGGGCGGAGGATTACCTGGCCAAGCCGTTCAACCGGGTGCTGCTGCGCGCCCGCATCGGCGCCTGCCTGGAGAAGAAGCGCCTGCGCGAGGTGGAGCTGTCCTACCTGCAGGCGGTGGAAAACGAACTGACCATCGCCCGCGAGGTGCAGCAATCCATCCTGCCCAAGGGCTTTCCCGCCCACCGCGCCCTGGCCGGCCACGGCCTGATGGACCCGGCGCGCGAGATCGGCGGGGATTTCTACGACTTCTTCGCCCTGGAGGGCGGCCGGGTCGGCATCGCGGTCGGCGACGTGTCGGGCAAGGGCGTCCCCGCCGCCGTCTACATGGCCATGGTGCGGACCCAGTTGCGCGCCACCGCCCAGTTCGGCCTGTCGCCGGCCGATTGCCTGAGCCGCCTCAACGAGCACCTGAGCGCCGACAATCCCAGATGCATGTTCGTGTCGCTGTTCTACGGCATCATCGATTGCGCCGCCGGCACCTTCACCTATGCCAATGGCGGCCATAATCCACCGGCCGTGCTGCGGGCCGGCGGCGGCATGGAGTGGATCAGGGGCACCAACGACCTGCTGGTCGGCGTGATGCCCGGCATTCCCTACCACGACGCCACCCTGGCGCTGGCCCCAGGCGACAGCCTGTTCATCTATACCGACGGCGTCGTCGAGGCCATCGATCCGGCCGAAGCCGAATTCGGCAAGCAGCGTCTGGCCGAGGTGCTGGCCGCCAAGGCCAAGGCTCCGCCGGCCGTCCTGTGCGACGGGGTGCTGGCCGCCGTCCGCGACTTCGAGGCCGGCCGCCCCCACAGCGACGATCTGACCTGCGTCGCGGTGCGGTTCCTGGGCGGGGCATGAGCGACACCCGATGGAATTCACTCCATTAGAGGCATAGAATGCAGCAGCCCCTCTCCGGCCAAACCGGACCTTCCACGCAGGATTCCGCCATTATGCAAATCGCCGTCGACCGCCGGGAAGACATCGCCATCGTGACGGTCTCCGGGCGGTTGTCCAGCGCCATGGCCGACCAGTTCCAGGACCGGCTGATGGCCGAATTGGACGACAATCCCAAGGCGCTGGTGGTGGATTTCGCCGACCTGCGGTTCATCACCAGTTCCGGGCTGCGGACCTTGATCGTCGCCGCCAAGCGGGGCAGCACCGACGGCTACCGTGTTCACCTGTGCGGCATGGCCCAAGCCATCCACGAGGTGTTCGAGGTCAGCGGATTGCTGCGGATTTTCGTCATCCACCCGTCGCTGGACGCGGCCATGGCCACCATGGAACGGGACCAGACCGCCTGATACCGCCCCTGGCGCTGCATTGCGGCATGAAAACCCTGTCGTTTTCGTCTATCATCGCGCCCCAACCTGCACAGGGCCGCTTTAGACGTGGACATTGAACTCGGTACGATTCCTTCCGGCACGCCCGCCCTCATGTCGCTCGAGGAGTTGCTGGCCACCCGCCTGCTGGTGCAGGGCAATTCCGGCAGCGGCAAGTCCCATCTGCTGCGTCGCCTGATCGAGCAGAGCGCCCACGCCGTCCAGCAGGTGGTGATCGATCCCGAGGGCGACTTCGCCAGTCTGGCCCAGGTGTTCGGGCACATCGTCATCGATGCCGGCGCCCAGAGCGAAAACGGCATGCGCCTGATCGCCAGCCGCGCCCGCCAGATGCGGGTTTCCGTGGTGGTCAACCTGGAGCACCTGGACACCGAGCGCCAGATGCGCCACGCCGGGGCCTTCCTCAACGGCCTGTTCGACACCGACCGGCAGTACTGGACCCCGGTTCTGGTGGTGGTGGACGAGGCCCAGCTGTTCGCGCCCGCCGTGGCCGGCGAGGTGGCCGACGACGCGCGCAAGACCTCGCTGGAGGCCATGACCAACCTGATGTGCCGTGGCCGCAAGCGCGGGCTGGCCGGCATCATCGCCACCCAGCGCCTCGCCAAGCTGGCCAAGAACGTCGCCGCCGAGGCCAGCAACTTCCTCATGGGGCGCACCTTCCTCGACATCGACATGCAGCGGGCCGCCGACCTGCTCGGCATCGACCGCCGTCAGGCCGAGGTGTTCCGCGACCTGGAGCGCGGCCGCTTCGTCGGCCTCGGCCCGGCCCTGTCGCGCCGCTCCATCACCATCCGCATCGGCGAGGTCCAGACCCGCAGCCATGCGGGCGGCGCCGAGCTGATGCCGCTGCCCGAGCGAACCCCGGAAGAGGCGCGCGGCCTGCTGTTCAAGGCCAACACCCCGCCGCCGCCGCCCTATGTGCCGGAAAAGGGGCTGGATACCGAGGCGCTGCTGGCCTCCATGGCGCACAGCCATCCGGTGGCGCCGCCCCAGGCCATTCCGGTGGCGGAGGCCCCCGCCCCGGCCCAGGCGGAAGACACGCCGCCCCAGGCCGAGGAGGACGTCCCGGCCCCGGCCCCGGCCCCCGCCCGGCCCGCTTCGCCGCCCGAAGCCGATCGCGCCTTCGGCATCGACACGGTCCTCGACCAGTTGTTCAGCGAGAGCAGCGCCCTGGGACGCTCGGTGTCGAGCCTCTACGACGATTTCCTGGCACGCTGCCGGACGCACCGGCTGCCCGGCCGGGTTCTCGACATCACCCACTTCCGGCGCCGGCTGATCCTGGCCCAGGCCGGCGTCACCCCGGCCGTCGCCGCCCTGCCCGGCTGGGAGCAGGCGGTGACCGTCGCCAACGGCCTGGAGGAACAGTTCCAGGGCATCTATCTGCGTCTGGCCGCCGCCGCCGCGCAAGGGCTGCCCTGCCCCACCGACACCATGATCACCCAGGCCTTCGGCAGCCACTCGCCCCGCCGCGCCCTGGCCGCCCTGGCCCGCATGCAGCAATTGGGCGTGGTGGAGATCTACGAGGAACTGGACGGCCAGCGGGTCATCGTCCTGCCCGCCCTGCAATGGCGCACCACGCCGGGCCACACCACCGATATCCTGGCCTGGAGCGGCTGATCCGGCCGGTGGCACCGCTTCCGGCGGGGGACTGGAATTTGGTGCTGGCCTTCTTTGACCTTCCCGCGTAAACGTTACGATATAACATATCGAGTTTCCGCATCATCCCATGCCATCAAGGTCCGGATATCGCCCCATGAGAGTCTTCCGGCATCTCTCCCCCCGATGGGCGGGAGGAAATCGCCGCCATCTGGCGGCGGTGCTGCTTGCCGTGTGGGCGATGCTCGGCCAGACGCTCATTCCGGCGTTTCACCACCATGACGGCGGGCTTGCCGGCTGGCACCAGGCCGGCGGCTCCGATCTTCCCGGCCAGGACGGCGACGATGATTGCCCGATCTGCCAGGCGGCACACACCATCGGGACCGCCGCCCTGCCGGGCGGCCTTGCCCTCCACGAACTGATGCCGGCCGCCTTGCCCTGGCCCATGTCGGGGCAAACCGGCCATCCGGGCAGGCACAGGAACGACCGCCCGCGGCAACGCGCTCCCCCATCCCCGATCTGATCGAAACCGAGCCGCGTACCGGTCCCCTCCTGGGACCGGCCGCATCCGCTTTTGAGAGGATCACATGAGACAGACCCGCACGATTCCGGCGGCGGCGCTGATGGCGCTGCTTGCCGCTCCCGCGTCCGCCCTGGCCGCCGACGATGCCACGCTTCAGGCGGTCCGCCAGGACGTCGCCCGCATGCGCGCCGATTACGAGGCCCGCATCCAGGACCTGGAAAAGCGCCTTGCCCAGACCGAGGCGGCCTCGACCCAGGCCGCCACCACCGCCGACGCGGCCAGGAAGACCGCCGAGGATGCCGCCAGACAACCGGCTCCCGGCACCCTGGCCAACGGCTTCAACCCCGCCATCGGCGTGGTGTTGAACGGCACCGCCAGCACCATGAAGCGCGACCCCGCCACCTATCGGATACCCGGCTTTTCCCTGGGGTCCGAGGCCAAGCCCGTGGATCGCGGCTTCGCGCTGGGCGAGTCCGAGATCAACATGTCGGCCAATATCGATCAGGCGCTGTATGGCAACCTGACCGTCTCCTATACCCGCGACAACACCTTCTCGGTGGAGGAGGCGTTCATCCAGAGCACCACCCTGCCCGGCGGCTTCACCCTCAGGGGCGGGCGTTTCAAGTCGGGGATCGGCACCCTCAACGAGCAGCATGCCCATACCTGGGACTTCGCCGACGCCCCCCTGCCCTATCTCGCCATGCTGGGCGGGCAATACGGCGACGACGGCGCCCAGGTCCGCTGGCTGGCCCCCACCAGGATGTTCGTCGAACTGGGAGCCGAGGGCTTCCGGGGCGACGCCTATCCCGCCAACGGCTCCGCCCACAAGGGCGCCGGCACCTGGAGCGCCTTCGGCCACATGGGCGACGACATCGGCAAGGGCGGCGAGGGCGGCTCGTGGCGGGTGGGCGTGTCGGAACTGTGGACCCGCGCCGAGGGCCGCACCATCGGCGACGACACCTTTACCGGCAACAACCGCCTGACCATCGTCGACGGCGTCTATAAATGGGCACCCAACGGCAATTTCGCCGACCGCTACGTCAAGCTGCAGGGCGAGTACTTCCATCGCAGCGAAAGCGGCCGCTTCAACGATCTGGCCGACGACACCAGCCAGCAGGGCTTCTACACCCAGGCCATCTGGCAATTCATGCCGCAATGGCGCACCGGAATCCGCTATGACCGGGTCTGGGCCAGCGCCGTCGGCGACGAACTGGCGGGAACCACCCTCGACCCGCAGGGGCATGTGGGCTCGCGCCAGAGCGTCATGCTCGACTACTCGACCAGCGAGTTCGGCCGCTTCCGGCTCCAGGGCAACCTGGACCATTCGACCACCAAGCCCGATCCCCAGCTGATCCTGCAATACACCGTGAGCTTCGGGGCTCATGGCGCGCATGCCTATTGAGGAGGCTTCCATGCGACACCGTTTGATCATCGCCGGCCTGCTTTGGTTGCTGACCGCCGGCCGCGCCCACGCCCTCGACGTCTTCGCCTGCGAGCCGGAATGGGGGGCGCTGGCCACCGAGATCGGCGGCGATGCCGCCGACGTCTTCACCGCCACCACCGCGCGGCAGGACCCGCATCAGATCCAGGCCCGCCCCGCCCTGATCGCCCGCCTGCGCGCCGCCGATCTGGTGGTCTGCACCGGGGCCGAGCTGGAAATCGGCTGGATGCCGGTACTGCTGCGCCAGGGCGCCAATGCCAAGGTTCAGCCCGGCAGCCCCGGCTATTTCGAGGCCGCTTCCGCCGTCCGGCTGCTCGACATCCCCACCCGTCTGGACCGGGCCGACGGAGATGTGCATGCCGCCGGCAACCCCCACATCCAGACCGCGCCCGCCAATATCCGGGCGGTGGGCATCGCCCTGGCCCTGCGCATGGCCGAGATCGATCCCGGCCATGCCGCCTTGTACCGGGAGCGCGAGCGGGCGTTCCGCGCCCGCCTCGACGCCGCCATGGCGCGCTGGACGACCGAGGCGGCTCCCCTCAGGGGAAGCGCCGTCGCCGTCCAGCACAGGGATTGGCGCTATCTGCTGGACTGGCTGGGAATGACCGAGGCGGCCACCCTGGAACCCAAGCCCGGCGTGCCACCCAGCGCCGGCTATCTGGCGGGGATCATCGACGGGCTGCCCGGAAAGAATGTCCGCATGATCCTTTACGCCGCCTACCAGGATGCCAAGCCGTCGGAATTCGTCGCCGCCAAGACCGGTATTCCGGCGGTGGAACTGCCCTTCACCGTCGGCGGCACCGATCAGGCCGGTGACCTGATCGCCCTTTACGACGACACCATCGGAAGGCTGCTGGCCCATGCCGACAAGCACTGAACTGTCCATCCTGGGACCGGCCTTCCTGGCCGGTCTGCTGGTGCTGGCCACCCATGTGCCGCTGGGCCGCATGGTGCTGGACCGCGGCATCGTCTTCATCGACCTCGCCATCGCGCAGGTGGCGGGATTGGGCGTGGTCGTGGCCGACAGCCTGGGCTGGGAACCCGACGGCCTGTCGGTTCAGGCCAGTGCGGTGACCGCCGCCCTGCTGGCCGCCGCCTTCCTGATCTGGACCGAACGGCGGCTGGCCCATATGCAGGAAGCCGTCATCGGCGTGGTGTTCGTGGTCGCCGCCAGCGCCGAGATCATCCTGTTCAGCTTCAACCCCCATGGGGCCGAGCACCTCAAGGATTTGCTGGTGGGGCAGATCATCTGGGTGACGCCGACCCAACTGATGGCCGCCGCCCTGGTCTCGGCGGCGGTGCTGGCCGTCGCCGCCCGCTGCGACCTCGGGAAACGCCGCGCCCTGTTCTATGCCCTGTTCGCGGTCTCCATCACCGCGTCGGTACAGTTGGTCGGCGTGTTCCTGGTGTTCGCCTCGCTGATCGTTCCCGCCCTGGCCGCCCAGGGAACCAGGCGGCCGGCCCTGGCCGGCTACGGAGTGGGAGTGGCCGGCTATGGTCTGGGATTACTGGTTTCCACGGCGCTCGATCTGCCCACGGGAGCGGCCATCGTCTGCGCCCTGGCCGTGACGGGGATTGCGACCGGGGTGGTCAGGCAGGCGACGAAGCGAAAGGATAAATAACATCTTAATGATGTGAAACTATCCTGCGGCAACGGCCCGGAGGCGCAAGCGAGAGAGTCATTGGCCAGAAACGGATGAGGATCGGACAAGGCCGGCACAAAAAAGCCGATGACATCTCGACCGGCGCGGCCATCGGGCTTCGCCGGCGGGTCGCATCCTGGCTCGGGCTGTTGCTGCTGGCCTTCAATCTGGTTGCCGGTGGCGCCCAGCCCTCGGCCAAAGCGGCATTCCCCCCATCCGATCACATCACCATCTGTACCGTCGCGGGAATGGTGGCGCTGGACCAGGACGGCCAGACGCAACAGCCGCCCTCCCACGAAAGCGTCTGCGGTTTCTGTCTGCCGCTGATGCATGCGGGCGCCATGGTGCCCATGGCCGACTGGATCGGATACCGCCGCATCGCCTCCAATACCGGCGAAGCCGAGCCCACCGACCAGCGCAGGCCGGTGCCGGGGCAAGGCTTCAGTCCCCATTCGGCCAGGGCACCGCCGCCTCCCCTCTGATCTGACGCCGCCCCCGGTCAAGAGCCCCCCGAACCGCGATCGCCCGAGGAACGGGTGAACCGCCATGGGCGCGACAATCGCGCCCCGAACGCTCTCCGCGCGCGCCCAGAGCCTGCCGCCCGCCCCATGGCGCGGGCGGCATTTCCCGCCCCAGACGAAAGGACTGCACGATGGACCAATGGCCATCGCGCCAAGACCTTTGAAATATACAAACGAGCGAACAGTCGCAGCGCGCGGCCAACAAGAGCATGAAACAAAACAAAATATTGATCTTTACACACAACCAGAAGGGACGCGCCATTGAACATGGCCGCACTCAATGGATAAGTATTGCCAACACCCATCAATACATTAACTTATTTGCGTCAATACTTAGTGTTGACTCATTTGCTTCCATGAATATCGTCACTGGCACTCGCAACGAATTTGAGGCGTGTCAGGATATGAATACGACAGAAGCCGTAACTCCCGCGGATAAGGACCGCGATGCCTTCTACTGGGAGATGGTCGCCAGAAATATCGGCGTCTACACCCCGGACGAGCAGGCCAAGCTGAGAACGTCCCGGGTCATCATCTTCGGGCTGGGGGGCGTCGGCGGCTACGAAGCCATCCTTTGCGCCCGCATGGGCATCGGCCACGTCACCGGAATCGACCCGGACGAGTTCGAGATTTCGAACATCAACCGGCAGATGCTGGCGTCGTCACGCCAGCTCGGCAAACCCAAGGCCCGTGCCGCCGAGGAGATCGTCACCGACATCAATCCCTGCATGTCGGTCAACTTCGTCCAGGACAAGGTGGACGAGCACAACGTGGCCGACCTGATCCGCGGCCATGACATCGTGCTGGAAGCGGTCGACGACATGCCGTCACGGGTGATCATCCACCGCACGGCGCGCGAACTGGGCATCCCCAGCGTCGGCATGTCGGGCAGCCCGCCGACCAGGGGCTTCGTCTCGACCTTCTTTCCCCAGGGCATTGCCTACGAACAGGCGCTGAACCTTCCGGGCATGGGCGAAAAGCTGACCGATCTGGAACTGCGCCGGCGCATCGCCGACGTGAAGAAGGCCCGCGCCTGGCACTCGGTCGGCCTGGGAGCCCCCAGCCAGTGGGCGCAGGACTATTGCGACGGTAAGGCCGGGTGGATCATCACCCCGGTTCGCGCCCATCTGCTGTCGCTGTTCAGCTTCCACGAGGTGGTGCAGATCCTGACCGGCCGCGAGCCGCTGGCCCGCGCCCCCAAGGGAATCCTCATCGATCTGGACACATCGGTTCCGGTCAGGGTCGCCAGCCCGCCCGAGGGCGGCTGGGACTACGCCACCCTTTAGACTCTTTCAAGGAAACCATCATGACAGCCATCACCAAGAGCCTCTACGAGGCCAGCTTCACCCGCAATTTCGGCGTCATCAGCCACGAGGAGCAGGCCCGGCTGAACAAGGCCCGCGTCACCGTCGTCGGCGCGGGCGGGGTCGGCGGCATCGCCCTGATCCAACTGGCCCGCATGGGAGTGGGCAGTATCCACGTCATCGACCGCGACCAGTTCGAGGCCAGCAACATCAACCGCCAGATGCTGAGCTCGGTCAGCCGGCTGGGCGAGGACAAGGCCGTGGTGGCCGGAGAGGTCCTGCGCGACATCAATCCCGATATCAGGCTTCGCGTCACCCAGGCCTTCGTCGGCGAGGACAACGCCGCCGACCTGCTGGCCGATTGCGACGTGGTGATCGACGCCACCGACAACCTGGTGTCGCGCGTCATCATTCACCGCGCGGCGGCCAAGCTGGGCATTCCCTCGGTGTGGATCGCCGTCACGCCGCCGTTCCGCGGCGGGGTGATGTCGCTGACGCCCGATTCCATGCCTTACGAGTTGGTGCTGCGCCACCCCTCCCACGGCAAGCCGCTGACGCCCGAGATGCGCGAGCGGGTCGGAGCCCTGAAGGACGGCCGGGCCGCCTATTCGGTGTCCCAGGGCGCCCTGCCCGAATGGGGCGAGGCCTACCTGAAAAAGGAGGCGGCCTGGGCGGTTCTGGCTCCGGTGGCCAATATCGTCGGCGTACTGGCCAGTTTCGAGGCCTTCAAGCTGATCGTCCGCCGCCCCGGCCTCGACCCGGTGATCGGCCCCAGGCTGGTCCGGATCGATCTGGCCAAGGAACACATGGTCGAGGCGGTTCTTCCCGAAGACGGCAGTTGGGACAACACCCGCCTGTGATCCGCGCCACCAAGGGGCCGGAGGCCATGCGCGGCCGGCCCCTCCTTTTTCCGGGGGAAAGTCAATGCTTCAAGCCGTCGCCGCCCTTGTGGCGATCGCCGCGCTGTCCCTGATTTCCAAGGATCGCATGCTGATGGCCGCCGCCGTCGCGCTGGCGATCCTGGCGGTCCTGGACAGCCGGCCGGTCTTCACCCTGCTGCAAAGGCACAGCTTTCAGGTCGGCATCTTCTTCCTGCTGCTGTTCCTCCTGCTGCCCATCGCCAATCAGAAAATCTCCACGACCGACATGGCCCGCCAGTTGCTCAGCATCGAGGGCGCCGTGGCGGTCATGGCCGGGTTGGCGGTTTCCATCGTCGGCGGGCGGGGAACCGCCATCCTGGCGGGGCATCCGGCCATCCTGACGGGGGTGATCATCGGCACCCTGATCGCCGTGCTGTTCTTCCAGGGACTGCCGGCGGGGCTGATCATCGCCGCCGGTCTCCTCGGCTTTCTCCGCCTTTCCCCGGCCTAGACATCAAACATCGAGGGTTCACCATGACCAGCCATTACAAACTGATCGACCAGACCGTGCGTGAAGGCGAACAACAGGTCGGCGTACGCTTCACGGCCCGGCAGAAGATCGAAATCCTCCATCTGCTGGAGGAGTTCGGCATCGACCTGATCGAGGTCGGCCATCCGGGCATTTCCGCCGAAGACGAGCAGATTTGCCGGGAAACGGCCCTTGCCGCCCGCCGGGCCGAAATCCTGATGCATGCCCGCGCCGATGTGGAGGAAGTGCGCGCCGCCAAGCGGGCCGGAGCCCACTGGGTGGGAATCTGGGCGTCTCTCAACGACATCGGCCTCGCCACCAAATTCAGCGATCGCCCGGCGTCCTTCGTCAGAGCGAAGATCGCCGAGGCCATCGGCGAGGCCAAATCCCTGGGCCTGATGGTCCGCTTCACCATCGAGGATGCCTCGCGCACCCCTTGGCGGGATACGGAGGCGGCGGGGCGCGTCGCCCGCGATGCCGGGGCGGACCGGATCAGTCTGGCCGACACCACCGGCTGTTGGGAGCCCGCCCAATGCGGTGACGCGGTATCGCGGGCCCGCGCCGCCTTCGGCTGCGAAATCGAGGTGCACCTGCATGACGACCTCGGGCTGGCCCATGCCAACGCCCTGGCCGCCATCGATGCCGGCGCCGCCGTCATCGACACCTCGGTGTTCGGTATCGGCGAGAGGACCGGCATCACCAATTCCCTGGAGCTGGCGGTCAGCCTTCTCCGCCTGCGCGGCGACCGGCGATTCGACCTCAGCCGGATTCCCCGGCTGGCGCGCGCCGTCCGCCTCGCCACCGGCTACAGCCCCGACAGCCTGCGCCCGGTGGTCGGCCGCAATGCCTTCACCCACACCTCGGCCTACCATGTCCGCGCGGTGGGGCGGAATCCCGAAGCCTATGAGGCCTTCCCGCCCCAACTGGTCGGGCGCTCGCGCACCATCGCGCCGGGACGGCCATCTCTCGGCCGGTCGCTGGCCCTTGATGCCCTGTCCATCGGCCAGCCGTTCGTCAAGGGAGCGTCGGAGCTGAAATATCATCGCGACGGGCCGGGAGTGCGCTGGGTGCTGATGGATTCCCGCGTCGACCCCCGGACCAGCTTTTACGTGATCCAGCGCTTCATCGGCCTCCACGGCGCGGCCATCGTTCCCGAGAACCACGTGGACTCCCACGCCCATCACTGCGACAGCCTGTTCATTTTCTGGGGGGACCAGCCCGACGGCACCGGACTGACCTGCCGGGTCCAGCTCGAAGCCGAGGAAAAAACCGTGGAAAGCCCGGCCTCGATCTTCATTCCGGCCGAGATGGAGCATTCCTACAGCTATGTTTCGGGCAACGGGACCTATACCAACATCGTCCTGGCCCCCGACTACAACCGGAGCCTCATGGCCGAGACCGAAGCCGAACCGGAACGGGCCTCGGCCACCCGGTAACGGCCGGTCAGGCCATGAACACCGGCGCGAAGCCGCCGCCGGGAGTGCGGAAATTGGTGGTCTGGCCCTGGTACAGCCGGGCCGCCATCTGCACCACCCGTCCCTGCCAGGCGTTGACCCGGATATCCACCTTGAGCTCGGCTCCGACATGGTGGAGATTGAGGCGCGACGGCGGTACATAATGCTGGGCCACATAGGGCGAGGTCAGGATGGTCGGCCAGGTGGAGCGCGACAGCTTCTCGCCGCGATAGACGGCCTTGCCGGCGTGGCCCTTGGCGGGCTTGAAGAACCAGCGCTTGCGCTCGGCCCACAGGCTTTCGGCATTGGCCGCCGATACCGGAACCGTGAGCGGCACCACCCGGGCCACATTGGCGGCGATATCGGACCGCACCCCGATGGAGCGCAGCGCCTGCTCGTCGGAGAGCAGCGCCATCACCCGCTTGTCGGAATAGAGGAAGTGGGCGCGCGGATCGGGGGTGACCACCGTCCGCCCCTCCCGCCACGCCTCGGCCAGCACCGCATGGGCCGGGGAGTTCAGACTGAAATCCACCAGCCGGTTATAGACCATGTCCACCGCATCGGGCCGGAACTGGTCCGGGTCGAGGACGGTGGCCTGATAGCCGGCCCGCTGGAACAGGCGCTGGTAGAGCAGGAATTCGGGTTCCAGGTACTGGCTGGAAGGATCGTCGTCGATGATCGCCACCCGCCCCAACGGCCGTTCGCCGCGCTGACGCTCCCATTCGTCGCGAAAAGCGTCGAGCGCGATGCCTTCCACCTCGGGGGCCTCGCCCAGTTCCGGCCGGCAGGCGGCCAGGGCGCGGGCCTGCACCGCCACCGCCAGCATGCCGCCGGGATTGGTGTTGATCTCGATCAGGCGCGGCCCCTCGGCGGTCAGGTGAAAGTCGAAGCCCAGCATCCAGCCGCCCAGGCCGTGATCGGGAAGGCCTTCGCCGCGCGCGATCTCCAGCGCCGCCTCGACCAGGATGGGATCGGCGAAGGCCGTGTGCAGGGCCCGCACCGCCCGCTCCAGACGCTCGATCTCGTGGGGAGGAAGCAGTACGGCGCAGGGAGACAGCAGGCCGTGGCGCCGCCTCAATGCCTCGCCGAGGGCGGGGTCCCGAAGATCGGCGGCCACCGCATCCCACATCCGGTCTTCGGAAACGGAAAGCGCCCTCACTTAACCCCGCCCTTATCGAGGGTCTTCAACACTTCCACCCCAACCTGATCGAAGGTCAGGATGCGCTTGCCCTTGTGATCGGCCATGAACTCTTCCGCATCCTGCTTTGACGCCAGCGGCACCAGTTCGTGGCCCATGGGCCCCAGCACGTCGGAGCCCACCACGAAGAACGCCCCACGGGCGTCCAGGGTCTTCACCCCGTAATAATCGGTGACCGCCACGATGGCGATGTCGGCGGCGGAATGGCCGGAATCGAACTTCCCCACCTCGCGCATGAACTTGAACAGGTCCTTGGCCCCGTCGAAATAATGGGTGTGGCCGTCCTTGAACACCACGGCGGCCACCCATTCCGGATACTTGGCGACGAACATGCCGCAGACCGGGCAGACGCTGTTTGGGCCCGGTGGCGCGACCACGACCTCGCCCGCCTCCACCTTTGCGGCAAGCAGGACCAGGGACAGCAGTAGGGCGGCAATCAGACGCATGACATTTTCCTGGAAAGACGGAGGAGGCCAAGGACGGCCCCCTCCGTTGGGTTTCAACCCTTGTGCATCTCGCCCATCATCTTGCGGCGGCGCTCGTCGCGCTTCATGCGGATCATCCTGGTGTCGTCGGCCATGCCCATGTAGGTGAGCATCAGGGCCTTGTCAAAGTCGGCCAGTTCACCGTCACCCCTGGCGGCCTCGGCCGCCACCTTGGAGGCGAACGAGGTCTTGGGCTTCTTGGTCATGACCCCCTTGTGATCACCGCCGATGACATAGGTGGCGGCCTCGGCGTTGGTCAGCGGCTTGATGGCCTCGCCCGAGCCGTTGTCGGGGGCGTAGATGGCTTTGGGCACCCGGTCCAGATTGACCGACAGCGACACGGCGGCGCAGTGGATGGAGCAGGTGCCGTCCACCAGATCGTCGGAGTAGTGAACCAGATGGCGGCTGAAGTGGTACTCCTTGCGGTCCATGCCGCAATAGGGACACTTGGGGTACTTGGTCAGTTCGTCCACCAGCGGCGTGGGGTCCTTGGGCTTCTTCGGAATGAACTGCATGGGGGTGCCGTCGCCCTCGGCGGCGAAAGCGGGAACGGCCACGGTGGCGGCCAGGCCCAAGGTGGTACCGGCGGCCAGGAACTTACGACGGTTCATTATGTTCTCCTCTCCAAGACAACTCACCAGTTGGACAAGTTCTTCATCACCGCGAAGAAGCGCAGGCCCTGCATCAGGGTTGCCGCGCCCAGGGCGATGACCACGATGGCCGCGCCCTTCAGCAGCCATCCCCGTGCCGCGGCCCCCAGGCGGCCCAGCACGAAGCTCACGAACAGCATGGACGGCAGGGTACCCAACCCGAAGGCCAGCATCAGCAGACCGCCCTGCCAGATTTCGGACGCCGCGGTCGCCTTGACCGCCACCGCCAGGGTAAGCGCGCAAGGCATCAGCCCGTTCATCAGCCCGGCCATGGCGGCGCCCCGCGCCGAGCCCTTGGCGGCCGTGGCGAAGTAGTATTTTCCGAAGGTCCGCATGGGCATGCCGATCAGCGGCAACCGCCGGGGCAGCCAGCCCAGGATGTCGAGGCCCAGGGCGATGACCACCACGCCCGCGACGATCTGCAAGATGCCCTGGACCTTGCCGACGATGCCGGTGGACACCAGGGCGAGACCCAGCGCGGCGGCCAGCAGGCCGACCAGCACATAGATGGAGACCCGCGCCCCGTGATAGGCCAACGCCGGAACCGCGCCCCGCCCCGCCTCGCCCATGCGCACGAAGCAGGCCGAGACCAGCGAGCCGCACATGCCGACGCAATGGCCGCTGCCAAGGATGCCGGCCATGAAGGCGAGCGTGTAGTCGATTTCGCCTTCCACCTACCTGTCCTTCTGCAGCCGGAGCGAGTTGGTCACCACCGACACCGAGGACAGCGCCATGGCCGACGACGCCACCATGGGACTGAGTTCGCCAAGCGCGGCGCCGGGAATGGCGATGGTGTTGTAGCCCATGGCCCACACCAGATTCTGGCGGATGATGCGCATGGTCTTGCGGGAAAGCTCGATCATCTCGGCCACCTTGGCGATGTCGCCGCCCACCAGGGTGACCGGCGCCGCCTCGATGGCCACGTCGGTGCCGGTGCCGATGGCGAAGCCCACGTCGGCCGCCGCCAAAGCGGGGGCGTCGTTGATGCCGTCGCCGATCATTCCCACCACCTCGCCCGCCGCCCGTAACCGGGCGACGATCTCCTGCTTTCGCGCCGGCGAGGCCTGGGCCACCACCTCGGGAATGCCCACCTCGGCGGCGATGGCGCGCGCCGCGTCCTCCACGTCGCCGGTCGCCATGACGGTGCGCACCCCCAGATCGTGCAGGCGGGCAATGGCCGCCGCCGAGGTGGGGCGCGGCCGGTCGGAAACGCCGAACAGGGCCGCGAATTTACCGTCGATGGCGGCCAGAACCGGGGTCTGCCCGGCCAGGGCCGGGACTTGGACGGCGACACCCTCCGCCGCCAGGAAGGAGGCGCTGCCCACCAGCACCGCATGCCCACCGACGCGGGCGCGGATGCCTCGGCCGATCTCCGCCGAAAAGTCATCGGCCGCCTGGGGCTCGATGCCGCGCGAACGGGCGTAATCCACCACCGAGCGGCCGAGATGATGCTCGGACCCGGCCTCGGCGGCGCCGACCAGGGCCAGAACCGTATCCGGATCGAAGCCGGGCTGGGCCGCGAAATGGGACACCACCGGGCGGCCCTCGGTCACCGTGCCGGTCTTGTCGAACACCAGCACCGTCAGAGTGGCCGCCGTTTCCAGCGCCTCGCCATTGCGGATATAGATGCCGCGCCGCGCCGCCTGGCCGGTGGCGGCCATGATGGCGGTGGGGGTGGCGAGGCCCAAGGCGCAAGGGCAGGCGATCAGCAGCACCGAGACGGCATTGCCCAGGGCGGTGGAGAAGCGCGCCCCTCCGGCCAGCCAAGTGGCGAAGGTCACCCCCGCCACCGCCACGACGCCCGGCACGAACACCGAGGAAACCCGATCGGCCATGCGCTGCACCGGCAACTTGGCGGCCTGGGCGTGATCGACCATGCGGACGATGCCGGCCAGCACCGTATCCTGACCCACGGCGGTGGCGCGCATGCGGAAGCTTCCGGCGCCGTTGATGCAGCCGCCGATCACCGCGTCGCCCGGCCCCTTGACCACCGGCATGCTTTCGCCGGTGACCATGGATTCGTCCAAGGTGGTGCGGCCACTCACGACGCCGCCGTCTACCGGCACCCGCTCGCCGGGGCGCACCACCAGGATGTCGCCCACCGCCAGATCGTCCACCGGCACCACCACCTCGATTTCGTCGCGGACAACAATCGCGGTGGGAGGCTGCAGGTCGAGCAGCCGGCGAATGGCGTCACCGGCCTTGCCCTTGGCCCGCTCCTCCAGCCAGCGACCCAGCAGCACGAAGGAGACGATGCCCGCCGCCGCCTCGAAATAGAGGTGATGCCTTCCCGCCAGCATGGAGGCCACCGAATGGCCATAGGCCGACCCGGCCCCCAGCGCGATCAGGGTATCCATATTGGCGGTACGGTTCCGGGCCAGCTTGGCGGCGCGGGTGAAGAACGGCCGCCCGGCCCCCAGCACCACCGGGGTGGCGAGGGCGAATTCCACCACATGCCACAGCCGCGAGCGGGGCATGGCCATGCCGATGACCATCACCGGCAGGCTGAGCAGACAGGCCGCCAAGGCGCGGCGCTTGGCATCCTTCACGTGCTGGCGTTCGCGTTCGACGATCATGCGGCGCTGCGACAGCGTATCCATGGGCCGGGCCTGATAACCCAGCGCCCCGATGCGGGCCTCCAGCGCCGGGCGATCCAGGCTTCCGGTCACCGTGGCGGTAGCGGTGGCATAGTTGACGCTTGCCGAGCGCACCATGGGATCACGGCTCAAACTCATCTGGATCAGGGCGGCGCACGAGGCGCAGGTCATGCCCTCCACCGCCACGCTGACCTCACCGACCTCGCCCTCGTCACACGTCGCCGGGGGCGGAGCCTGCTTCGGCGCCCGCGCCACATTGCCCGCCACGGTGTCGATAAGGCGCAGCAGGGTCTCGGCCGGCATCGCCTTCGGATCGAAGCGCACCGCCAGCGAGGCCAAGGCGGGCACCACCCGCACCTCGCGGATGGCGGCATGCTTGCGCAACAGGATTTCCAGCAGGCACAGCCGCTCGGCCTCGCCCTTCAGCGCCGGGACCACCACACGGACCCGGCGCCGCAACTGGTGGACGACCTGGACCGTCCCGGTCATTTCTTCACCTTGGTAATGGCGCCCTTGCGATAACGGACCAGCAGAAAAGTCAGGTAGAACACCGTCATCCACTGGTAGCGGAAGGCCCAGGGACGCGGCAGCCATTGGCCGATGATGCGGTCCCAGTGCTGGCGGATCAGGTAGAAGGCCACCAGATCGTTGCAGAAATGGATGATCCATTCCTGCAGATCGACGCCGCCTTGGACCGGCTTGCCGGTCTTGATGGCGACGATCTGGCGCACCACGTCGGCCTTGGCCTTCAGATCGTCATAGCGCCGCCGCACGGCGCGGACGGGCGCCGCCGCCTTGAGGCGGTCCAGCCAGCCCGGTGCCACCGGCTCCTCGTCGGGGGCCGGCGGCACCCGGTCCAGGTCCACCGCCTCGCCCACCAGCCCGGCCAGCCTCCGGGCGATATCGGCCAGGGGAGAGACATCCTCGAACCAGCGGATGGACAGCTTGCCGGCACCGGTGAAGACATGGACGCGATAGACGCCCTCCATGGCCTCCAGCCCGGCGGTCAGCACCGCCGCCGCCTGCGGCGTGCGGAGCGGTTCGGGCAGATCGAATCGCACATGGCCGGCAGAGCGATGACGCACCGTCATCGCCTGCCACAGCACCTTGGCGCGGGCCTCGCGGGCGGCCAGGGCCGCCTTCCCCCTTACTCCGATCATGCCCCTTCCACCAATCATGGCGAAGCCTCCCCGCTATTCCTTGGCCTTGGCTTCCTCGGCCTCGCGGGTCTCCTCGACCAGATCGGCGAGGTTCTCCTTGGCGTTCAGCGCCATGTCGCGCCCCAGGTCGCTGGCCTTGGCCACGGCGGCGGTAATCTCCTTGCGGTATTTGAAGCCGAGATAGCCGATGGCGATTCCCGCCCCCAGCATCACCACCGGATGACCCAGCAGACGTCCGAACAGGCTTTTGCCCGCCACATATCCCACAGCCATAACAGCCCCCTTTCCAAGTTCATGTCCGAGATGGTTGGTGTCGTCGTTCATCATTTTTTATCCCCTTGTCCTTGGCCCTTATCCTTGACGGCATCCGGGTTCAGCATGATCCAGATGCCCCGGCAGCCCTCGCAGCAGAAGGCCATGTCCTTTTCCCCGGCCTTCAAGTGTAGGCCGTCCTTCGGCACCGGCAGCCCGCAAAGGTCGCAGGTCTCCGCCTCGCTCACAGCAACTCCTCCACCTTGCGGCGGAAGGTGGCCTCGTCGGTTTCGCCCAGGATGCGGCCCTTGATCTTGCCGTCGCGACCGACGAACAGGGTCATGGGCAGGCCGGTGACGCCGTACTGGCGGGTGACCTTGGACCCGGGGTCCAGCAGCACCGGATACGAAACGCCCAGCTTGGCGATGAAGCCGTCGATGTCACCCTTCTCCTGGCCGGCATTGACGGCCAATACCTCGAGGCCCCTGTCGCGGGACTGGCTCCAGACGGTCTGGATGATCTTCATCTCGTCCTTGCAGAACGGGCACCACGTGGCCCAGAAGCGCAGCACCACCACCTTGCCCGATAGCTGAGCGGGATAATCCACCGCTCCCCCGTCCAGGGTGCTCAGCTTGAAGGCGGGCGGCGCGTCGCCCACATGGGGGGCCTTGCCGCCCGACTCGCCGCAGGCGGCCAGCAGCAGAAGGACGGCCAGCAGGCGGAACGCTCTCATGGCTGGCCTCCGGACAGGTTGAGCAGAATGGCGTTGACCGGCGACTGCTCGATCAGGATCAGGTGCGAGCGGACGATCAGCCAGACCGTCACCGCGGCGAACAGGGCGAAACCCGCCATGGAGGCGCCGACACAGCGGCGCACCATGCGCGGCCCCGCCTCGGCCAGACTGGCGATGCGCGCCGAGGGTGCCGCCACGCCGCCGCCCAGGCCGAGCGCGGTGGCGGCGAACAGCGGCAGATAGAGGGCGTAGCCCACATGGCCGTACTCCCCCTTCAGGATGCAGAACGGGCAGTGGTGCTGCGGCATTTCGTAGATGTAGACCGAGATGGCGGCCACCACCGCCTCCAGCGCCACCACGAAGGCCACCCCCGACACCAGGGCGTAAAGAATGGCGCCCTTTCCGGATTTCAGCACCCGGCGCCCCAGGACCAGCACCACTCCCAGCACCAGCGCCAGCAGGGACAGGGCGGCTTCCGGCGCCATGGTCGCCAGCTTGTCGCTGGTCACCTGGGTATTGCCGGAAAACAGGGTCGAGCAGCACGACGCGATGACGTCGGCCCGCAGGCCGAGGAAATAGGCCAGTTGCACCCCGGCCGCGCCGGCCATCAGCGGCGCCAGGGCCAGCAGCGCCCCATACTTCACCCGCACCAGCGGATAATCGTAGCCGCGCGAGTCCACGTGGTTGAGCACCAGCCACACCCCGGCGGCGAAGAACACCACGATCTTCAGGTACAGGGTGGGAAAGCCGAACTCGTTGACGTTCAGCGTGCCCACCGCGCACATGGCGCCGACGAACAGCGAGGACATGCGGTCGGCGTTGAACACGAACAGCACCAGCGACGCCAGTTCCGAGGCCAGCACCACCACCAGCAGGGTGGAGACCAGATAGGTGCGCTTTTCCATCTCCAACTGGGCCTCGGAGCCGCTGGCCGTATCCCAGCGCCGCAGCACATTGATGGCGAACGGCACGGAGGCGACCACCATCAGGGTTCCGATGGCCGAGGCCAGCAGCAGGGCGATGATGGCGGGCTGGAACACCATGGTTCAGTGGCTCTCCACCAACTGGCCGTCGCGCAGGCAGACCACATGGTCCACCACCGCCGTGTCGCAGACCATGGGGTCGTGGCTGGTCATCAGCACGGTCTTGCCCGCCTGCTTCAGGGTCTCGACGATGCCGAGGAACTGCCTGGACCGCTCGCTGTCCAGGTTGGCCGTGGGTTCGTCGGCGATCACCACCTCGGGGTCATTGATCAAGGCCCGCGCGATGGCTACCCGCTGGGCCTCGCCGCCAGACAGCCATTCGGCGTTGGACTGGGCCTTTGGCCCGATGTCCAGGCTGTCCATCAGCGCATGGGCGCGCTCGCTCAGTTCCTTGGGGTCGCGGCCCAGCGGATAGGCCGGAATCATCACGTTCTCCACCGCGCTGATGCCCTTCAGCAGGTTGAACTGCTGGAACACGAAGCCGAAGGTCGAGCGGCGGATATCGGTCAGGAACCGCTCGGGCAGGCCGGAAATGTCGCGGTCGCGCAGCCGCACCCGGCCCGAGGTGGGCCGTGCCAGACAGCCCACCAGGGTGAGCAGCGTGGTCTTGCCCGAACCGCTGGGTCCCCGGAATACCGTGACCTTGCCGGCCCTGACCGTGAGGTCGATGCCCTTCAGCGCCCAGAACTCGTTGCTCTTGCCCTGGTTGAAGGCTTTTCGCACGTCGGTGAGATGGATCATCGCATCACCTGATCGGGATCGACGATAGCGGCGCGCCAGATGGGCACCACGGTCGCCACCGTGTAGGGAAACACCGTGAAGAAGAACAGGGTGGCGACCTGCAATTCATCGACGAAGGGGGTCAGCCGGTATTTGGGGTACAGCACCGCCCAGCCCTTCAGCACTGGCTCGAACAGCCCGGCGCCCAGGTGGAAGACATGGGCATAGGCCAGCAGATAGCCGACCAGGAAGGCCGACAGCGACACCACCAGGCCTTCCAGCATCTTCAGGCGGATGACATCGCTGGTCTCCCAGCCCACCGCCTTGAGGATGCCGATCTCGCGCCGCTCCTCCGCCGACAGGCCGGACGCCTTCTCCCACGAGAAGATGGCGAAGGCCAGGATCGAGCCGGCCAGCAGCACCAGCAGCATGCCTTCGCGCCAGTCGAACACCGATTCGTAGGTTCGCAGAATCTCGTCTCTGAGAATGATGCGGGTATCGGGCAGCGCCGCGTCGATCTTCTCGGCGATCTTGCCCACCTCGCGCGGGTTCCGGACCGACACGGCCAGATCGGTGAACATCCCGGCCGGGATACCGAACAGACGGCGGAAGTCCTCTTCCGCCACCAGGAACAGGTCGGCGGACACCAGGGCCGATTCCCGCGAGATGGCATGGTCCACCTTGAACTGGACCAGGGAGCCGTCATGGGCGCGGAAGCTCATCAGATCGCCGGGATCGGCGCTCCTCACCCGCACCACTCCGTCGCCGATCACCACCTTGCCCGGCTCGATGCGGGGATTGGTCGGCACCATCAGGGTGTAGTTGGCCGCCGCCGCCGGGTCGAACAGGTACCCCCACAGCCGCCCTTCGGCCGATTGAACGCCCCGGATGCCCTTGATGGCCTCCAGATGACGGGCGGGGATCAAATCGTGGCGCCCGGCCACCATGCGCTGGACCAGCACTTCCGGGCTCTTGGCCAGCACGGTGGCGGCTTCGCGGCGGATGGCGTGGGAGAACAGCATCACCGAGGCCAGCACGAAGACGATGGCGGTATAGACCGCCAGCATGCCCAGCGTCTTGCCCCGCCGGCGCGACAGCGACGACAGGCTGAAGTCCAGCAGGCTGCGCTGCTTATTGAGCCACACTCTCATGGCCGCCCCTTCCAAATGGGCGGCGGCAGCAACGATCCGGTGGGGAAGTGATCCATGGCGAAGGGGTGATCCTGGAAGGCGGAATGAAGGTCGGCCTGGCTGGGGTGGCGGGTGTAGCGGGCCTCGGTGAACAGCACCAGGTCGGTGAGACCCAGCCTCTCGACCATCTCGGCCTTGCGTTCCAGCGCGGGACCCTCGCGGGCAAGCCCCCGCGCGGCATCGGCGAAGCTGGCCCCCAACAGGACCAGCAACAGCGCCGACAGAAGCAGGAACGTATCGGATTTGCGCATCACACCCGGGCCGCCGCCTTCATCAGCACCACGCGCAGCGCGCCGGTCAGGCTGGGGCCCACCCCCAGGCTCTGCGACAGGGCGGGAACCAGGATCAGCGAAGCAACGGTCAGGCCGGTGCCCAATACCAGCGACCCCAGGCCGATCTCGGCGGGCTTGGGCGCAGTCTTGACGGTGGAAGTGCTCATGTCTCGTCCTCCAGACTCCATGACGACGGAGGCGACTGGTGTCGCCTTCGGCAATGCGTCAGGAGAAGGAGGGAGGACCGCGCGGGCTCTGGGGAAGATGGGCGGAAAGCGGAATGCCGCCCTGGTCGGTCGGCGCCGCCGTGGCGAACAGAACGGTCCGCGACCGGGCCAGCCCCGTGAACGCCGGGGGCGGCAGAAGCTTGATGCCGGCGTGAAGCTGGCAGAACTGGCAATGATCGTGGACGGCCTCGCCCGGAGCCTGGGCGTCGGCTTCGCCCGAGGAGTGGCAGATGGACGCCGCCAGTTCCCGGTCGATGGAAGCGGCCTGAACCGGAGTGATCGGAACCAGGAACTGGACGACCAGGGCAAGGGCAGCCAGCCACGCGCCGAGCCGCCCAAGGCCGCCCAACCGCTTCGCCGTTCCTGCCGCCGTACCTCGCGTCAAAACCTTCGCCCCTCCGGGCCGATCCGATTTTTCTAAATTAGCACACGCCATGGCCGGGAGTCACCGCCCTCATAACGGGCGCTTCGGCGGGTTCTGGCATTCATCGGGTCCAGATGCCCCCGTCCCTTCAGACGTCCCGTTCGGGGTCGATGTCGAAGCGGCGCTTGCCGTACTTGCCGGTGAAGGACGGACCGTCGTCGATCTCCACATGGTCGCGGCCAAACGCGCCGTGCTGCATCAGACGCTGCTGCAGTTCCATCAGATGCTTCCAGTACTGCATCATCTGGTTGGCGGAGTTCATCCAGCCTTCCAGCATGGCCTGCTGCATCTCGATCAGGTTCTTGTAGGGGTCGTTCATTGTCTTGCCCTCCTCGGCCCTCGGCCCGCGGCCCTGGCCGGTTCTTATCCAGGCGAACCGGTTAGGGCCGAATACTTATGGTAGCGCAGACGAGGACCACATACCAGCCGCCCCGATGCAGACCCGATATCGCCGGATCACGGGGCGCGCGATGCCCTTTCCCTACAACGCGGCCAGGGCCGCGTCGCGATCGGCGTAGATGGCCAGAATCTTGGCGAAGCCGGAGACGTCGAAGACCTCGCGGATATGGGGCTTCATGGAGCACAGGGCGAACTTGCGGGTCCCGCGGGTCATCTTGGCCCCCACCAGCACCACGCGCAACCCGGCGCTGGAGATGTAGTCCAGCTCGCCGAAATCGATCAGAATTTTCGGCGCGCCGGCATTGACCACCGCCAGGACACGGGCCTCGAAGGCCTTGGCCGTCGAACTGTCCACCCGGGCGAGGGGAACGAGTACGGTGGCGTCGCCAGCCTGTTCTTCACGGATTTCCATCAGCCAAAACTCTCCTATGCCGCAATCGTCTTGCGCAGCGTGGTGGTGTTACGCCCGCCCTCGTGCGCGTACTCGGTTCCATCCATGAATTCCTTCACCAGGAACACCCCCAAGCCGCCGATGGGCCGGTCCTCGACGTCCAGGTCGAGATCGGGAATCGGCGCCTCGGTGAAGGGGTTGTACTCCCTGGCGTCGTCAATGATACGGGTCACGAATTCGCGGCCATCGTAGACGAACTCCACCTGGATTTCATGGGCATCCTCGTCATCGTATCCGTACGAGATAATATTGGTGATCAATTCATCCAGACAGACGTTCAGGTTGAAAGCCAGCTTCTCCGGCAGGCTGTGCTTCTCGATGAAGACATCCACCAGTTCGGCCAGCCGTTCCAGTTCCGCGACGTCGTTGGCGATCACCATGGCCACCCGGTCGGGCTCCATGTCCACGGGTGCGGGGGGAACGGGCGCGGCAGGGGCGGGAACCGCCGCCGGAGCGGAGGCCGCCGTGCTCTCCTGCGCGGGCACGGGCGCCGCCCTGCCATCCATGTCATTCCCTCCCGTCGCCGGGAAGCCGGTCAGCATCAGCCGCGGCCGGGCTTCCTGGGGCGCATCCGCATCCATGGAAGCCTGATCGAAGCGCAAGGTCAACATGGTGATGTCGTCGAATTGTGGCGCGTTGCCGACGAAGGCCTCCACCGAGCGCAGCACTCCGGCGATCACCGCCTCGGGGTTGGTGTCCTCGGTGCGGCCCAGTTGGGCCATCAGGCGCGGCTCGTCATAGAGGGCATCGGCGGAATCCTGGGCCTCGGTGACGCCGTCGGTGTAGAGATGGAGAACGTCGCCGGGATTGAGCTGGAAGATGCCGGTCTCGTATTCCAGGTCCTCCAGCACGCCCAGCGCCACGCCCGAGACGTCGCGGATGGCCTCCACCCTGCCGTCGGTGCGCAGAATCATGGGCGGCGGGTGGCCGGCATTGCAGAAACCCACCTCGCCGGTCCGGGTGTCGAGCATGCCGTAGAAGGTGGTCGCGAACAGGGTCTGCGGGTTGTCGCGGGCCAGCATGGTGTTGACGAAGGCCAGGCACTCACCGGGAGAGCTGGACAGCGGCGCCACCGCCTTGACCAGCGAGCGGGTGATGGCGATGAACATGGCCGCCGGCACGCCCTTGCCCGAGGCGTCGCCGATGACGAAGCCCAGATGGTGGTGGTCGATGAGGAAGAAGTCGTAGAAATCGCCTCCCACCTCCTTGGCGGGCACCATGGAGGCATGAATCTGGAACTCGCCCCTTTCGGGGAAGGGCGGGAAGACCTGGGGCAGCGAGGACAGCTGCAGTTCGCGGGCGAAGTCCAGTTCCTGGCGCAACGCCGCCAACTGGTCGCGGGTGCGCAGGGCTTCGCGCAGAATCTCCACGTCGCGGGTCCGTTCGGCGATCAGCGATTCCAGGCGCTCGTGCTGTTCGCGGATACGCGACGACATGGTCTGGAAGGCCACCGCCAGCACTTCCAGCTCGCCCTTGGAGCCGTCCCCGCCCTCGGCCCCGGAGGTCGAGCGGTTGGACAGTTCCTCGATCTGCTTCAGATCGTCCAGCACCGCCTCGCGGGCTTCCTGCTCCAGCATCTCGGACAGGCGCAGCATCTGCAGGCGGATGAACAGCTCCTGGCGGCGGCGCTGGCGCTCGCGCCGTTCCTCCAGCAGGTCGATCTTGATGGCGTTCTCGCGGAACACGCCGACCGTGCTGGCGATACGGCCGATCTCGTCGTTGTCGTGGCGCACGTCCAACATCACCGAGGTGTCGCCCCGCGAAAGGGCGTTCAGCACGGCGATGGCCTGGTCCAGGGGGTCGAACGAGCGGCGCAGATACACCGAGAACACCGCCAGGACCAGAACCAGGAAACCGCCCACCGCACCGATGGCGATCATGCGGATTTCATGCTGGCGGGCCTGGGTATCGGTGGAATCGCGCACGCTGACCAGGGCGCCGATCACCCGGCCCTCGCCGTCGGACAGGGGGAACACCACCACGGAATAGAAGCGCGAGCCGTCGCGCCAGGTCTCCAGCCGGCTCTTGCGCACCGATATCTTGGACTCGAACACCCGCCACAGCAGGTCGTTGGTGCCGTCGGTCATGTGCCCGGCCCGGTCCACCAGGAAGACGTCCGAGCCGGTGGAGGCCTTGAACTCCTCCAGCGGCGGCCGCAGGTCCGAGACGATGGTGGCGACGCCGACCACCCCCCCGTCCAGCCCGGCCAGGGGCACGGTGATGGCGGCGATGAACTGCTTGTCGCTGTTCTGGGTGATGCCGGTGCGCGCCTTGCCGTTTTCGGCGATCAGCCGCACGGTGCCGGCATCCACCAGCGGCGTCTCCAGCAGCGAGCCCTGGGAGGTATAAAGCAGGTCGCCGTCCAGGCCGACGATCTCGACCCGCCCCACGCCGCGCCGGGTCAGCCCGGCGACGGTGGGCGCCATCAGCTCGCGCGCCTCGGAGGGGCTCTTGCGGGCGATGGCGGCGATCATCTCCTGATTGGCGGCCAGCAGCGGAGCGGCGGCCTCCAGGCGCTGGACGGTATTTTCCACCAGCTTGTCCCAGAAGATCTGCTGGCCGTTGAGAGTGGCCTGGACATAGCGCTCGTCGGCCAGTTCCTCGTTCTTGAGGCCGGCGAAGAACAGCCCCGCCACCAGCAGGGAATAGGTAAAGGTGACGATGAGCGTTACGCGGGTACGGAGCAGCATGCATCCCCCCGCCCGTTGACCACCGCCTTGGCCACCGCACCGGGCATGGCCATGTCCGGCGGCAGGAAGCCCGACAGGATTTCAAGGTACTCCGCCGGCTCGAACAGTTTCAGCCCCTTGGCCTTGAAATCGGCGAAGGGCTCGGCCCCCGGCAGCGAAACATACTGGCGCTGGCTGAAATCCTGCGCCGCGTATTGGGGCTCGCGGCCCTGGCGCAGCCCTTCGAGCATGGCGAGGAACAGGTCGAGGCCCGGCCGGTAGGTGTTGACCACGTGCCAGAGCAGCGAACGCCGGCGCTCGATGGGCAGATAGCCGATACCGACGATGGGGCCGGTGTCGATGCCCTTGTCCACCCGGTGCAGGGTGCAGCCGATGGCCTCCGCGCCCTCCAGCATGCAGCGGAACGGCGCGAACAGGCCGGCATAGCGCGGCAGGGCGCCGGGATGGACGTTGTAGGTGCCCAGGCGCGGGATATCGTAGGTATTGGGCTTGAAGATCAGCGAAAAACGCGCCGAAATGGTCAGATCGGGCGCGAAGGCGCGGATGCGGGCCTCGCCCTCCGGCCCGTTGAGATCGGTGATGCTCTCGATGGTGATGCCATAGCGTTCGGACAGGCCGGCGAAGGTCAGCAGCGGCGCGCCCTGCACCTCGGCCCGGTCCAGCAGCGGAAACAGGATGTCGGTGGGCAGGTCGCGCTCGTAGAATTTGATCTCCGCCAGTTCGGGCACGGTGTTTTCCACGGGCCGCGTCTTCTCGCTCATCAACACCATCACCGTGTCGCCGGCCAGATGCGGCAGCAACGTGTTGAGGATCAGGGCCCCGGCCAGGTCCATCTTGGTGCAAACGAGAATGCGAAGAGGCGGCTGGGGGGGGATCAAGGCTTGTTCTCCTTGGCCTCGGTGCGTTCGATGATCTCGGCCAGCCCCATCAGCTTCATGGGGGGAAACAGACCGATCTGCCGCACCACCGGCATGTTGATCAGCACCGACAGCCGCTTGGGAGCGTCGATGGGAATGTCCTTGGGAGCGATCTTGCGGACCAGGATCTGCTCGGCCTTGTAGGCGGTGAGTTGGCCCACCGTATAATAGCGGTATACGCCGCCGAACATGGCCTTGGAGGTCACCACCGGATTCTCCGCCGCCGCGAAGGTGGGGATGCCGTGCTCCAGCGCCGCCTGGGTCAGGATGTCGCGGTTGACGTTGAGGAAGGTGTCGGGCGGGATATAGAGGAAATCCACCCGCGCCGCCTTGATCTCGGCCACCTTGACCGGAATGCTGGCGGCACGCGGACGGCCCTCGGCCACCTCCAGCGGCAGCGCCACCACGTCGAAGCCGACAGCCTTGCCGATACCTTCCAACTGTTCGGCCGCCACCTGGGAATTGCGCTCCAGCGGATTGTAGATCATCCCCAGCCGCTTCACCGGCCGGTAGGACTGGATCAGGTTGACCTGGGTCTCCATGGGCACCAGGTACAGCGTGCCGGTGATGTTGCGCTCGGACGAGGACAGGCTGGGAACCACGCCGCCCACCGGCTGCGACACCACCGCGAACACCGCCGGAATGTCGGTGATGTGCTGCTCCGGGTCGACGGCATCGAAGCGGCCCAGCATCTCCTCGCTGACCGTGGTGCCCCAGGTGAAGACCAGATCCACCTTCAACGCCTTGGCCTCGGCCACGAAATCCTTGAGCTTGGCCTTGTCCTGACCGGCGTCGCGGATGATCAGCTCCACCGGAATGCCCTGATTGGCGAAATAGTCCTTGAAGCCCTGGGCGGCATCCTCCCAGCCCCGCCACAGGGCCATGTAGATACGGAACGGCTTGGCGGCCGGCTCGGCGGCTCCGGCGGGCGGAGCGGCCACCAGGACCAGCAGCGTCAGGGCCAGGGCGAACAGACGTCTCATTCCCCCCACTCCGTCTCGATGTGGGGGCCGGCATGATAGGCGAAGGACAGCAGGGCGAACACCGCCGCCAGTCCCAGCACCACCCAGCCCAACGCCACCACGGCGCCCTCGAAGCCGTAACGGGGCAGCAGCGCCGCCGCCAGCAGCGGCCCGGCGAAGCTGCCGATACGCTCGGCCAGACGCAGGAAGGCCAGCACGTTGGTCTGGCCGATGGCGCGGCATTCGGTCCAGCACAGGTCGGGGATCATCGCCAATTGCGGCGAGGCCGACAGGCCGTGCGAAATACCCAGCAGCAGGATGGCGACCTGCACCGCCTGGAACGGGGTGCCCCAGAAGGCCGGCAGCACCAGACCGGCGCCGCCGATCAGGCCGCCCACCGCCACCAGCCCGGCCCGCCAGCCCACCCGGTCGGCAAAGCGGGCCACCAGCGGCGACAGCAATACCACAGACACCGGATAGGCCATCATCATGCGGGCCATGTCGCCCAGGTCGATGGAGGGATCGCGGCTGAGCGTCAGCGGCACCAGGAAGAACAGAAAGCCGGTCAGCGCGATCTTGGAGGGAATGGCGGCAAAGACCACCAGCGCCGAAAAGCGCCAGTTGCGCAGCAGCCGCAGGAAATCGCGCTTGCGCGGGCTCGGCCCCTCGGCCACCGGCTGGGCGCGGCCCAACAGGCGCCAGATCAATATGGCGGTGATCACCGTCAGCAGGCCGGCCACCAGGAAGGTAACCCGGAACCCCACCCGCTCGGCCAGCACGCCGCCGATGCCGGTGCCGCACACGCTGGCGGTCAGCACGGCCCCCACGTAGACGCCGAGGCCCTGGGCGCGGGTCCGCTGCTGCGACACCTGGGCGATATAGCCCTGGCAGGCCATGGTGATGAAGGCATAGCCCAGCGCCGTGGCCACCCGCCAGACGATCAGGTCGTAAACCGTGAGAGCCAGCCCGGACATGACGAAACCGATGGTGGCCGGCACCAGTCCGATCAGAAACACCCGGCGCGCCCCCAGCCGGTTGGCCAGCAGGGCCGCCGACGGCGAGGCCAGGGCGATCACCAGCATGAACAGCGCGATGGGCAGGCCCATGACCATCTCCGGGCTCAGGCCGGGAATGGGGGCATAGAGATCGCGGATGTAGAGCGGCATGAACGAACGCGAGATTTCCTCGGCGAACACGAACAGGAACAGCGGCAGGCGGATGTCGGTGGCCTGGTGCTCGTTGACGATCTCGGGTTGGCCGTTGCGGGCGAAACGGAACAGGAAGCGGACCCGGGATTCGATGTCCTTGACCTTCTCGACCACGCCGGCATCGAAATGGGCGGCCTTGACCTCCTCGATATAGGCCTCGAGCCGGCGGAACAACTGGTCGGCCAGCCGGATGGCGCCATTGAAGCCGTGCACGAAGCGTCCCACCTCGTCGTCGGAGGTGACACCGGCCGAGCAACTGAAATCGCCGCGCCGCACCCGGTCCATCACCGTGCCCACCACCCGCATGGGGCCGGTGATGTTGAAGGTCACCACGAACAGCAGGATCTCCACCGCCACCAGCAAGGCCACCAGGGTGACCACCGCCAGATCCACCAGGATTTCCTGCAGCCGGCCGCGTACGTAATCCTGATCCATGCCCACATGGATATGGCCGATGCGATTGCCCTTGACGCTGAGCGGCTGCACCAGATCGATGAAGCCGCCCAGGGCGAACTTGCGCGGCTGTTCCGTGTCGGTGCCGAAATCGACGCCGCCATAGACCCGGTCCAGCGCGCCCCGTTCGGCGCCCTCGGTGAACAGCACCTTGCCGGTGCGGTCGGTGATGGACAGATAGCGGAGTTCCGGGTTGGCGGCCAGGACGGGGGCGAAGAACTGGTCCACCCCCTGCAACTGGTCAAGCGGAATGCCGTAGCCCACCGCCCGCTCGATGGACAGTTCCAGATCGCGGCCGATGGCCTCGGCCTTCTTGTCCATCTCGGGGACCAGGCCGCGGGTGAACTCGCCCATGGCCTGATAGGAAATCCACGCCACCGGCGGCACCAGCACCAGCATGACCAGCACCAGCAGGCGGATGAACAATGGGCGAGTCCGGTCGATGATCATGGCCGCCCCCTCACATCAGCCGGTCGAGACGGCCGACTTCGTCGGTGGCGTCCTTGACATGGTCGATGGTTTCGCGGGTCTTGGCGACGAACTCGGCGAAACGCGCCTCGAAGGAATCGCCGCCGCCCTCGGGGATGGCCTGTCCGCCCACGGCGAGGACCTCGCCCATGGTCTTCTCCATGCTGCCCAGCTTGCGCCCGACGCCGCCGAACAGAGCGTAAAGCCCGACCACCGCCACCACCGAGGCCCCCACCAGGGCGATGGCGATGCTTTTCAGCAACTGGGTGAGCAGGCCGGAAACCCCCTTCTCCACATAGGCGATGGGATAGCGCAGGACCACGCCGCCCTCCACCTTGCCCAGGTTGTTGACCAGGGGCAGGCCGACGATCAGGTTGTCCTCGTCCACCACGCTGAACGATTGCTGCATGCCGCTGCGGATGGCCTCGGCCAGGGATTCCGACACCTTGGTGCCGATGGCGCCGCGATCGGTATCGAACAGCACCTCGCCCCGGTAGTCGTAGACCTCGACGGCCAAAATCTGGGAGTCGCGCGATTTCTCGCGCTCGATGATCTCCTGCACCTGCCGCAACTGGCGCAGGGCGAACCCCAGGTTGAGACTGTCCTCGACCTTCTTCTTGATGGTGAACACCACGAAGGAGTAGCGGGACTGCACCTGGGCGGAATAGACGCTTTCGAACTTGTAGTAGGCGAAGAAGGCGGTCACCACCAGGGTGAACAGCAGAATGGAAAGCAGGGCCAGCGACACCTTGCGGGCCAGCGACCAGCGCACCGGACGGGCCGGAGGCAGGCTGGCGCCCGCGCCGCCCGCGATACTGGATTGCCCCATCAATTCCAAGACCCGTATCCTTCCCACCGGGCGACGGTTGAACCAAACCGCCGAAGCGATTAGAAGCAGGCTCTGTTTATAGGATATTTACTGATGCTGTCCAAGGGCGCGGCGGTGGAAATTCCCATGAAATCCGGAGATACGCCCCTTTCCGTTCAATCATGCGCCACCTCGGTCAAAAGATTCCAATGACTTCGCAACAAGGGCATACAGTGTTCACCTCACCCGATGCTATACCTGCGACATACCCGGTAGGAATTTTCGACTCTGGGGTGGGCGGACTGACTATCGCTGCAGCCATACGGCGTACCATGCCCGACGAACGGCTGCTGTACCTGGGCGACGTGGCGCGCCAGCCCTACGGCACCAAATCGCCGCGCACCGTGACCCGCTATGCGGTACAGGCGGCTGAATTCCTGGTTGAGAAGGGCATCAAAGCCCTGGTGGTGGCCTGCAACACCGCCTCGGCGGTGGCGCTGGACGCCATTGCCGAGCGTTTCCCCGGCCTGCCGGTGCTCGGCGTGGTCGAGGCGGGAGCGGACGGCGCGGCCCGCGCCTCGGCCGGCGGCCGCATCGTGGTGGCGGCCACCGAGGGAACCTGCCGCTCGGAAGCCTATGAGCGGGCCATCGCCCGACGGCGCGAGGGCGCCCGGGTGCGCTGCGTGCCCTGTCCGCTGTTCGTCGCCCTGGCCGAGGAGGGCCTGACCGACGGCCCCATCGTCGAGAGCGTCGCCCGCCATTACCTGGGCTCGCTGTTCGACGGCGGCGAGGGAGGCGACTGCCTGGTGCTGGGCTGCACCCACTTCCCGCTGCTGGCCCCCGCCCTGGCGCGCCTCGCCGGGCCGGGCGTCACCCTGGTGGACTGCGCCGAGGCGACCTCGTCCATGCTGGTCCATCTGCTGGAAGGACGCGAGGCCCCCAAGGGCACCGGCGGCGGCCTGCAGCTGATCTCCACCGACGCGCCGGAACGCTTTGCCCGCATGGTGGGCAAGCTGTTTCCCGCCCTGGGTCCCTCGCCGGCGGTGGAGCTGGCCGATCTGTAAACTTCACCGACCTGTCACTTGAGCGGCAGGGCGGCGCGGCCTAGGCCTTCTCCCGAGATTTGCGGGAGGACATCATTCATGCGCATCGCCCTGGTCACCGACGCCTGGACACCCCAACGCAACGGCGTGGTGCGGGTGCTGGCCACCCTGGCCGGCGCGCTGGGCGATCTGGGCCATCTGGTGCGGGTGATCGAGCCCTCCTCCTTCACCACCCTGCCCTGCCCGTCCTACCCCGAGATTCCGCTGTCGCTGCTGCCCCGTCGCCGGGTGGCCCGGATGCTCGACACCTTCGCCCCCGATGCCGTCCACATCGCCACCGAGGGGCCGCTGGGCTGGGCGGCGCGGGCCTGGTGCCTGAGGCATCACCTGCCATTTACCACCGCCTACCACACCAAGTTTCCGGAATACATCCGGGCGCGAACCGGTGTGCCACTGTCGTGGCCCTATGCCCTGATGCGCCGCTTCCACGGCCCGGCGGCGGCGGTGCTGTGCCCCTCGCCCTCGGTTCACCGCGAATTGCGGCAGAAGGGCTTCGGCAACGCCGTGCCGTGGTCCCACGGGGTGGACACCGACACCTTCCGGCCCGGCCCCAAGGATTTCCTCGACCTGCCCCGGCCCATCTTCATGTATGTGGGCCGGGTGGCGCTGGAGAAGAACCTGCCCGCCTTTCTCGGCCTCGACCTGCCGGGCTCCAAGGTGGTGGTGGGCGACGGTCCGGCCCGCGCCGGGCTGATGAAGCGCTTTCCCGATGCCCATTTCCACATCGTCAACGGCGACCAGGATTTGGGGCGGGCCTATCGCGCCGCCGACGTCTTCGTCTTTCCCAGCCGCACCGACACCTTCGGCCTGGTGATGCTGGAGGCGCTGGCCTCGGGGGTGCCGGTGGCCGCCTTCCCGGTCACCGGGCCGCTGGACGTGGTGGGCGGCGCCCCCATCGGCGTGCTGGACGAGGATTTGCGCGCCGCGGCGCTGCGCGCCCAGGCCATTCCGCCCGAGGAATGCCGCCGCCATGCCTGCCGCTTTTCGTGGACGCGGGTGACGGCGGAATTCCTCAGCCATCTGCGGCCGTTCATCCGGCGCGCACAGGCCGGTTGATCTTTGCATGGCGAGGGGAGCACACTGCGCCCCTCGTTTCCTGACGTGGATGGCCGCCTTGTATTTTCGCCCCGCCGCTCTTGCGCTCGTTCTCGGCCTTGCCGCCCTGCCCGCCCTGGGAGCCAGTTGCGGCACCCCCGAGGAGATCAAGGCGGCCCAGCTGCGCCAGTTCCATTACCAATTGCAGGTGGCGGCGCTGAACTGCCGGAATGACGATCCCTCGCTGCCCGGCAAGTGGAGTTCCTATATCCACCACCACGGCGGCACCATGAGCGCCAACGCCAACGTCATGCGCGGCTATTTCACCCGTACCGGCAAGGGTGTGGCGGGCTTTGACCGCTACAACACGGTGCTGACCAACCGGGAATCGGTGCGGGTGCACGAGACCGAGGGCTATTGCGAGATGCACGTCCCGCTGTTCGAGAAGGCCATCGCCGCCAATGGCCCGCAGTTGATCACCCTGGCGGGCGAGACCGTGGGCCGGCCGGTGGATATGAGCCCCTGCACCGAAACGAAGAAGGCCGAGGCGGCGACCGAGAAAAAGGCCAAGAAGGTCGCCACGCGGACCAACTAGAGTCTTTCGCATTCAAGCTGAATCGCAAAGGAGTACTTCAGCTTGAAGCTGATGCACTCCAGCGGCCCTACTCCTCGTCCTCGGCCTTGCGCCGCGCCGTTTCCCAGTCGCGGGGCAGCACCATGTCGGCGGCCCACAGACCGCGCTTGGCCGCCACCGCCTGCTTCTGCGCCTCGGCATAGGGACCGTCCTTGGCGGCGCGGGCCAGACCGCCCTGGACCAGCAGGCGCCCAAGATCGCCTTCGGCCACCCGGCACCGCCCCCAGAGCTGGCCCGAAGCCACGTCGACGATCTCGCAGGCCACGCCCTTGCCCACCAGTTCGCCCATGCGCTTCCTGGCCGGACGGGCACAGTCGAATTCATCCTTGGCGGATTTGGAGCCGCACAAATCCTTGCGCCCCGGCGCGGCGATACCGGCCAGAACGATGTGCAGGCCGCGCACCTGCAGCGATCCGGCATCGAAGCCCTCGGCCCGGCCCCACACGCAGGCGCCGCCCTCCGCGTCCTCGGAACAGCGGAGCGGCGGAGCGGCGGGTTGGGTCGCGGGCGGCGAAGGCGGCCCGGCGGCCCAGGCGGGGGCCGACAGGACCAGGGCGATCAGGGCGAAAGCGATTGCATGCATTCGCCCACGATACGGCACTTATTGCGCGACGTCGATCCTGAAGCCCGCGTGACAGACGGTGCAGCGGTCCAGTTGCGCGATCAGGCGAGTGTTGAGCTGGGCGGGGGTCTCGCCCTTGGCCGCCGCCTCGGCCATCTCGTCGAAGCCGCCGTGCAGGGTCATGGCCAGACGCTTGAAGTCCAGGGGCAGCTTGGCCAGCAGGGCCGGCGCCCTGTCGTGGGCCTCGCCCATGCCCATGGCCTTGGCCGCCGCGGCCACCTTGACGGTATCGCCCTCGGCCAGGGCGGCGGTGATATCCCTCACCGCCACCAGCAGACCGCGCATCTCGGTGAAGACGAAATCGCGCTCGGCGGCGCTCATGAGAATGGCGGTACGCCCGTCCGGGGCCTTCTCGGTCCGTCCATGGACGAACAGCACACCCAGGCCGACGGCCGTCACCAGCCACAGGACAAGGGCGATCAGCCCCAAACGGTTTCTCATTACCAGCTTCCTCTCTCAGACGGTCCGGGAAATGCGCACCCGCCACACGTCGGGGCCTTCCTCCAGATATTCCCAGCCGAAGGTACCGGCCCGCTCGGCGTTGAAGTGATAATAGAGCGGCTTGGGGTCGTGGTCATTGACCAGGATGAAGGCGCCGCCCACGGCCAGGGACTCGAAGGTCCCGAAGATCTGCGGGTGGCGGTCGCGCGGCTGGATGGCGCGGACGTCGAGCTGGGGTTCGGACATGGCGGTCGGGACTCCTTGGAATTGGGGAGGCCCCGATACGGCGGGAGGGGAGTGGGGAGGGGAGGGCCTGCCGCACCGGGGCTCTGACGAAATACATAAGCTGTCCACTAAGTCTTTACCTTGAGCCTGGTCAAGCGCCTCGGTCCAAGCAAAGGTAAAGACCATAATGCGGCATAAGGTATTTTCCGCCGCCCTCCCGGCCACCCCTGGACAGCCCGCCGCCCCACGGGTTAAAACCGCCCGTTACGCCGCACCTCTAGCCCACGATGGATGCCATGCAGACCGCCAACGAGATTCGCCGCACATTCCTCGACTTCTTCGAGAAGAACGGCCACACCGTCGTGAATTCCAGCCCGCTGGTGCCGCGCAACGATCCCACGCTGATGTTCACCAACGCCGGCATGGTGCAGTTCAAGAACGTCTTCACCGGCATCGAGAAGCGCGATTACGTCCGCGCCGCCTCGTCACAGAAATGCGTGCGGGCCGGCGGCAAGCACAACGATCTGGACAACGTGGGCTACACCGCCCGGCACCATACCTTCTTCGAGATGCTGGGCAACTTCTCGTTCGGCGATTATTTCAAGGAACTGGCCATCGAGCTGGCCTGGAACCTGATCACCAAGGATTTCGGCATCAACAGGGAGCGCCTGCTGGTCACCGTCTATCACGACGACGATCAGGCGGCCGAGGCTTGGCGGAAGATCGCCGGCCTGCCCGAATCCCGCATCATCCGCATCCCCACCGCCGACAATTTCTGGGCCATGGGCGATACCGGTCCCTGCGGCCCGTGCTCGGAGATCTTCTACGACCACGGCGACCATATCCCCGGCGGCCCGCCCGGCAGCCCCGACCAGGACGGTGACCGCTTCATCGAGATCTGGAATCTGGTGTTCATGCAGTTCGAGCAGGTGGACAAAGAGACCCGCGTCCCCCTGCCCAAGCCCAGCATCGACACCGGCATGGGCCTCGAGCGTCTGGCCGCCCTGCTGCAGGGCAAGCACGACAATTACGACATCGACCTGATGCGCGCCCTGATCGAAGCCTCGGCCGAGGCCTCCAACACCGACGCCGACGGCGCGCACAAGATCAGCCACCGCGTGGTCGCCGACCACCTGCGCTCCTCGTCCTTCCTGATCGCCGACGGCGTGCTGCCCTCCAACGAGGGGCGCGGCTATGTTCTGCGCCGCATCATGCGCCGCGCCATGCGCCACGCCCACCTGATGGGCTGCACCGAGCCGCTGCTCTGGAAGCTGGTCCCGGCTCTCACCCGCCAGATGGGCGAGGCCTATCCCGAACTGGTGCGCGCCAACGCCCTGATCACCGAAACCCTGAAGCTGGAGGAGACCCGCTTCAAGGCGACGCTGGACAAGGGCCTGAAGCTGCTGGACGACGAGATCACCCGCATCGGTTCCGGCCAGAAGCTGGCCGGCGAGGTGGCGTTCAAGCTTTACGACACCTACGGCTTCCCCCTGGACCTGACCCAGGACGCGCTCAAGGCCAAGGGAATCGGCGTCGACACCGACGGCTTCGCGTCCGCCATGGAGCGCCAGCGCGCCGAGGCCCGCAAGGCGTGGTCGGGCTCGGGCGAGGCGGCCACCGAATCCCTGTGGTTCGAACTGCGCGAGAAGCTGGGCGCCAGCGAATTCCTCGGCTACGACGCCGAGGAGGCCGAGGGCAAGATCATCGCCCTGGTGGAGAACGGCAAGGCGGTGGAAGCCGTCCATCCCGGCCACCAGGTCGCCATCATCGCCAACCAGACCCCGTTCTACGGCGAGTCGGGCGGCCAGATGGGCGATTGCGGCATCGTCACCGTGGCCGGCGGCAAGGCCGTCGTGACCATTACCGACACCCAGAAGAAGCTGGGCGACCTGATCGTCCATTTCGGTACCGTCGAGGGCGCCCCGGTGGCGGTGGGCGAGGATGCCCATTTCGCCGTGGATTCCGAACGTCGCGACGCCACCCGCGGCCACCACTCGGCCACCCATCTGCTGCACGCCGTCCTGCGCGACATCCTGGGCGACCACGTGACCCAGAAGGGCAGCCAGGTCGGCCCCGACCGCCTGCGCTTCGACTTCGCCCACACCAAGGCGCTGTCGGCCGGGGAATCCCGTGCCGTCGAGGCCGAGGTCAACCGCCGCATCCGCGTCAACGCCGAGGTGGCCACCAAGGTCATGACCCCCGACGACGCCATCAAGGCCGGCGCCATGGCCCTGTTCGGCGAGAAGTACGGCGACGAGGTTCGCGTGGTCTCCATGGGCGACCTCTCCACCGAATTGTGCGGCGGCACCCATGCCAGCCGCACCGGCGACATCGGCGGCTTCAAGATCGTGGCGGAAAGCGCCGTGGCGTCCGGCGTGCGCCGTATCGAGGCGGTGACCGGCCCGGCTTTCCTGGCCTGGGCCCAGGCGCAGGAAGACCTGCTGGCCAAGGCCGCCGACACCTTGAAGGCCGCGCCCGCCGACCTGCCGGCCCGCATCGCGGGTCTGATGGACGACCGCCGCAAGCTGGAGCGCGAACTGGCCGAGGTCAGGAAGCAGCTGGCCACCGGCGGCGGCCAGGGTGCCGCCACCAAGACGGTCAACGGCATCACCTATGCCGGCAAGGTACTGAACGGCGTGCCCGCCAAGGATCTGAAGGGCATGGCCGACGAGATCAAGAAGCTGATCGGCTCGGGCGTCATCGCCCTGGTCTCCGACGCCGACGGCAAGGCCTCCATCGTGGTCTGCGTCACCGAGGACCTGACGGGCAAGCACAGCGCCGTCGATCTGGTCCGCGTCGGCTCGGAAGCCCTGGGCGGGAAAGGTGGTGGCGGCCGCCCCGACATGGCCCAGGCCGGCGGCCCCGACGCCGCGGCGGCCCAGGCGGCCATCGACAGGATCGAACAGGCCCTGGCGGGATAAGCGGCTGGAAGGACGTCATGCCCGGGCCTGCCCCGGGCATCCACGCCTGTTCCGGCGGCTCCACGTGGATCGCCGGAACAGGTCCGGCGATGACGTGTCTCTACTTCTTGACGGGGGCCGGAGCGGCGCCGGCGGTCTGCTCGTTGCGCTTCAGCACGCCGGCCTCGACCAGCTTGTTGACCAGATCGCCCATGGTGTTGAGCGAGTGCAGGAAACCGTCCACCGGCATGGCGATGCGCTGACGGACTTCCATCTTGCCCTGGCCGGATTCGGTGGGCTCCAGCGACACCAGCTCGATGCGCACCACGCCGCTGACGAAATCGACCCGGCCGACGCCGTCGGCGAAAATCTCGGAAACCATGTCTCAATCCCCTTCCTGTTGCGGGAAGGACGGCGCGTCCGCCTCCCCGGCCCGGATGGTGGGCCAAGCCAACTCCCGGGTCAATCGGTCAAAGCCCGGATCATGTGATCGGTATTGCGCAGCCGCTCGGCCAGTTGGCGGGCCATCAGGCGATGGAAGGCGGCGGCCACCGCGGGCGCCTCGTCCTCCATGCGCTCCAGGTTGCGCGCCGTCAGGCGGTGGATGACGCAGTCGCTGTCAGCCACCACCGAGGCCGAGCGTTCCTCGTTGAGGTAAAGCCCCATCTCGCCCACCACGGTGCCGGCATGCATGGTGCGCAGCCGGATGGACGAGCCGTTGTCGCCCATCAGCCGCACCGTCACTTGGCCCGACTCCAGGATGAACAGGTCATGGGCGGCACTGCCCTGTTCCAGCACCACGCTGCCGGCTGGCACGCTCAGCGTCTCGACGAAGGACATCATGCGGGCCACCTGCAGCGGTTCACCCAGATCCTCGGCCAGATCGGCCATCAGCGAACGCGGCCTGGCCCCGGCCTCCACCGCCAGTCTGGCCAGCAGCCGGTTCTCTGACCATTCCAGCGCGTGGTCCAGATCGGGGGCGGTGCGCCAGGTGGCGCCCTCGGCCCCGACGAAGCCGGCGCGTTCCAGCACCATGCCCACCTCGTCGTTGCACGAGGCGAAGACCAGGGACAGATCCCGCTTCTCGGCGAACTGGCGCAGCTTCACGAAGCTCATGGCCGCCGAGGTATCGATGCCGGCCACCCGGCGGAAGTCGAACACCACCACCTCGACCGGCTGGCCGCCGGTCTCGCCGCCCACCGGCCCGCATCGGCCGATCACCCGGGTCAGCAGCTTGTTGGCGGTGCCGAAGAACATGAAACCCTGCAGGCTGAACACCAGGATGCGGCCACCATATTCCTTGAGCAGGCGCACCTCGTCGCGCGGCCGGTCCACGTTGGAGGACACCTCGGCGGCGGTCAGTTCGTGCTTGGCCACCGCGACGCGCGAGTAGTTGACCACGAACAGCACCACGCAGGCGACGATGCCCACCGCCGCCCCCTGGAGATAGCCGAAGGTTCCCACCACGCCGACGATCATCAAGATGATGGCGTAATCGGCGGCCGGCATCTGGTGACGCCCCTCGACCAGCCATTCCTCGAGGAAGCCCAGGCCGATGAACATCAGCAATCCGCCCAGCACCGCCTTGGGGAACAGGGCCAGCGGCTCGGTGCCGATCACCAGCATGGCAAGGCAGACCAGGGCCGAGATCAGCCCCACCAGCCGCGAGCGCACCCCCATCTTCAGCACCATGCTGGACAGGCCGAGCGTGTGGAAGCCGATGATGCCGCCCCCCGCCCCCGACACCAGATTGGCGATACCGGCGATCTTCAGTTCGCGGTTCAAATCCATGTCGCGGTTGGCCGCCACCTCGATACCGCTGGAATTGAGCAGCAGGCCGATGGCGCTGATCAGCAAGATGGTGGATACCGAACCGGCCTGATCGGCGATCATCAGCCAGTCGGCCGACATGGCCCGCACCACGGCGTCGGGTCGCCAGCCGGCGGCGGCGGGGAAATGGCCGAGCAGGTAGCCGCCCTGCTCCAGACCGTCCAGACTCATGCCCATCAGGCGGGCGGCCAGATGATAGAGGGCGATCCCGCCGCCCAGCAGCAGCGGCAGGGTCGCCACATGCTTCCAGCGGCGCATGCCGGCGATCAGCGCCACGGCGAACAGCAGCCCCGGCGCCCACTTGATCAGCTCCCCGGCGGACAGCAGATGGTGGGCGGTCTCCAGGGTGGGGGCATGGCCGGTCATCACCTTGATGGCGCCCTTGACCAGCAGCCAGCCGGTGCCGGCCAGGAAGCCGCCGATCACCGGATAGGGAATGAAGCGGATGAAGCCGCCCAGGCGGAAATGGCCCAGCGCGAACAGCAGCAGGCCGGTCAGCGCGGTGGCCAGCATCAGGGCGGTGGCCACGGTAGCGAACAATTGCTCGGGATCGGTGCCGGGCGGCGTCTCGGCGACGATCATCGAGGCCATCAGGGCGAGGATGGGGGCGATCTTGTCCTGGGGAAAGGCGATGGTGCCGGGATAGGACCCGAACAGCGCCACCAGCCCGCCGACCACCACGGCGGTGAACAGCGCCATGCCGATGGCGGTGCCCACATGCCCGGCCAGTTCGCCCGAAAAGATCAGCACGGCGAACGACAGCGACAGGATGACCACCACCAGACCGGTCACCGCCCCCGCCACCAGGGCGGCGGGCAACTCTTCCTTACGGATCGTCACCATCCCTCTCCCCGGCAATGAACCATACGGGAATGGTAATCCGATCCGCATAGGCTGTTAAGCGATATCGGAGCGATATGGAAAAGAGACGTCAGGTCTTGGGAAGGGCGATCAGGAAGGTGCTGCCGGTGCCCAGTTCGGACTCGACCCAGATACGCCCGCCGTGGTGCTCGGCGATCTTGCGGCACACCGCCAGACCGATGCCGGTGCCCTCGTACTGCTCGCGGGCGACCAGACGCTGGAAGATGCCGAACACCCGCTTCAACTCCTCGGCGGGAATGCCGATGCCGTTGTCCCTGACCCCCAGCACCCATTCGCCGCCCCCGTCGCGGCAGATCACCTCGATGTGCGGCTGGCGCCCTTCCGGCATGTACTTGATGGCATTGGCGATCAGGTTCTGGAACAGACGCAGCAGCTCGTTGGCGTCGCCCGAGATGGTCGGCAGGGTCTCGGGCACCACGATCCCGGCGCCGCTTTCGGCGGCGGCCACCTCCAGGTGGCGGATGCTGTCGGCCACCACCTGCCCCAGATCGACCGGCGCCATGGGGGTGGAAATACGGCCGATGCGCGAGTATTCCAGCAGATCGACGATCATGCGGTCCAGGCGCTTGGCGCCGTCGAGGGCAAAGCCGAAGAAGTCGCGGGAATCCTGGTCGAAGCTGGCTCCCAGCTTCTTTTCCAGCAGGCCGAGATAGGCGCTGATCATGCGCAGCGGCTGGCGCAGATCGTGGGAGGCCACATAGGCGAACTGCTCCAGCTCCTCGTTGGAGCGGCGCAATTCCTCCACCAGTTCGGCCAGCTTGGCGGCGGCCTGCTTCTGCTCGGTGACGTCGGTCTTGATGGCCAGATAGTTGGTGATCACCCCTTCGATGTTCTGAATGGGCTGGATGGTGGCCATTTCCCAATAGAGTTCGCCGTTCTTGCGGCGGTTGGCCAGTTCGCCTTCCCACTTCTCGCCCATGGACAGCGCCGCCCACATGGCGTCATAGACCTCGGGCGGGGTCCTGTCGGATTTGAGGATGCGGGGATTGCGGCCGATCACCTCGTCCATGGAATAGCCGGTGACCTTGAGGAAGCTGCCGTTGACGTACTGGATGTCGGCCTTGAGGTCGGTGATGACGATGGAGACCGGGCTCTGCTCGACCGCGCGGTTGAGCATGTGCATGCGGTGGGCGTTCTCCACGGCGGCAGTGATGTCGCTGCCGGTGCCGCGATAGCCGATGAACACCCCGTTCTCGTCGAAGCGCGGCAGGCCGTTGACCTTGATCCAGCGGGCCCGGCCGGTGCCGTCCTCCAGCCAGTACTTGAAGTCGCGGAACGGCCGCTGGGCGGTCAGGTCGGCGATATGGGCCTGCCACTGGTCGGAATCGATCTCCATGCGCTCGCTGACGATGTCCCACGAGCGCTTGCCCATCAGTTCGTCGGACGAGACGTTCATCACCGTCTCGAACGACGAGGAGAAAAAGGTGAAACGCTGCTCGGCGTCGCTTTCCCAGAACCAGTCGGCGGCCGCCTCGGAATATTCGCGATAGCGCTCGGAACTCTCCTTGACCACCTCGGACAGCAGGCTCAGGCGGTCGCGCTCCTGGCGCAGGGCCCGGCTCTCGATCCGCAGGCGCTCGGTCTCGGCGGCCTCGGCCCGGCCGCAGCGGGCCGCCAGCCACAGGGTCGCCGCCGCCGCCAGCCCGGATGCCGCCAGCGCCCAGACGGGCAGGCCCAGCCCCCACAGGGCCAGGACCGCCGACGCCTGGATCAGGGCGATCAGGACGAGGATGGATTTGCGCTGGTTCATCGCCGGGGATCAGACGATCCGGTCATCATGGACATCGATTGAATTCCGCCCCCTTCCCCGCGCCCGCCGGTTTCGGCAACGCGCCCGCCATGCACTTGCTTCATGGCGGCATGATAGCCAAGTTGCCTGGACAAGGCACCAGGGATGATGACAATCACCTTATCCCCCGGCCAACCAGGAGAACGGCCATGAGATACCTCGCCACCGCACTGTTGTTGTGTCTGCTCGCCGCCTGCGTGGCGCCGCCGGACCAGCCGGCCCACTACGCCCGCATGGGCCGCTTCATGGGGTTGGTCGCCAATTGCGGCTGCTCGGATATCGGCCCCGAGAAGATGATCGCCGATTATCGCAAGGCCCTGGGCGACCGCTACTCGGCGAAAGATGTCGCCGCCATGGAGGGCTACGTCAAGCTGGGGGCCGGCGAGGCGTGGGGAAACATGACGCAGGTCTGCGCCGAGGTCTGCGGCCAGCACTGCATGGTTCAGGCGGTGGTCGAGCCCCTGGGCGGGCGGAGCATGGGCGAGAAGTCCTGTTTCGTCAGCGAGCGCGACCTGCACCTGACCGACGGCGCCCCAATCTATACCGGCGACCCCGGCCCCAACTGAGCCGTACCGCGATGCCACGGATCCACGGTATGTTACGAATACTTGCGGTCTGGTTCACGACCCATTGACAAGACGCATGAATCAGGGACACACCTAGACGTTAGTCTGTAGTAGTTATACCGACGCCAGGCATATCGGAGCGAGAAGATGAATATGGCGAACAGGGGAGGCCGACTGATTCGCTTGCCCAGCCGCACCGGTGGCTGGCGCACCGACCCTGAAGGCGGGGAAACGGCGAATACGGCGGGAATCGGCGGAGCCCGCGTGGTCAAGGACACCCTGCACGTCCTGCTGGTCGAGGACGAACCGGGCGATGCCCGCCTGGTGGAATACGCGCTGCGCATGTCCAGCGCCCCGGTCTTCATGGTCAAGCACGTGGGGACCCTGGCCGCCGCCATCGACCACATCAACGGGGGCCACCCGGTGGATGTGGTTCTGCTGGACCTGAGCCTGCCCGATTCCACCGGGATCGCCACCGTTTCGCGCATGCAGGAGGCGGCGTCCCGCACGCCCATCGTCATCATGACCGGCATGGACGATCCGCGCTTCGCCTCCTATGCGCTGGAAGCCGGCGCCCAGGACTATCTGATCAAGAGCGACGACCCCGAACGGACGGTGGGCCGCGCCATCCGCTACGCCATCACCCGCATGGCCGGCCAGTTGGAACGTCAGGCCCTGCTGGAGCGCATCGCCGAGCAGCAGCGCCATCTGGTCGACGAGGTCAATGCCGCCCGCGCCATGCAGTTCGATCTGCTGCCGCGCCCGGAGCGTCTGGACGAGCGGTTGGGCACCCTGGGTATCGAAGTGGAATCCTTCTTCGAGCCGTCGTCGGGCATCGGCGGCGACCTGTGGGGCTGCCTGGATTGCGGCGGCTCGCGCATGAGCTTCTATTGCTTCGACTTTACCGGGCATGGCATCGGCGCGGCCCTGAACGTCTTTCGCCTGCACGCCCTGATCTCCGACCATTGGGACCCCCGGCGCCAGCCGGGCGAGATGCTGACCACCCTGAGCGGCGCGCTGAAAGGCCTGTTAGGCCGGGGACAGTTCGCCACCATGTTCCTGTGCACCATCGACGTGGATGCCGGCGAGATCGAGTGGGCATCGGCGGGCGCCCCCGCCCCGGTGATCATGCGGGGCGAGGATTACCGCTTCCTGGACGCCAGGGGCATTCCGCTCGGACTGTCCAAGTCGCCCGAGTATCGCGAGTATCGCGAACCCTTTCCGCCCGGCGCGGCCCTGTTCATGTATTCCGACGCCATCACCGATTCGCCGGTGGAGGGCGAGACCCTGTTCGGCGAGGCCGGACTGGGCGACGCCATCCAGGACTTGCTGCGCCGCCACGGAGAATTGCGGGTCGACCACCTGCTGGACGAAGTCTGCCGTCAGGTCCGGATGCCCTTCGAGGACGACCTGACCGCCGTCTGTATCCGGCGGCTGAAGGGGGAGGCATGAGCATGGCCACGGTGATGAGCCCCCAACCCCGCGGCGGCCATGCCGTCGACCGGCGCCCCTGCCTGATGGTGGACGCCCCGCCCTCCGAGGATCTGGCCGCCCAGTGCCGGGCCCTTGGCATCGACCTGTGCGACGGCGGCGATCACCTCGCCCCGCCTCCCGCCGCCATCCTGAGCGGGGTGGGAACGACGGAATCCGTCCGGACCGGTCTGGCCGCCCCCTATTGCGGCTTCATGGAACTGGGGGCCGAAGGGGTGCTGGGCATCGGGCTGCGCTGTTTCGAGACGGTACGGGGCGGCGGCATGACGCTGTCGCTGCAGACCGCCACCGTCTACCGCCTCGAGACGCTGGAACTGGTGGCCCAGGCCATCCGCGCCAATTTCGGCGGTATCTCGCAAGACACCGCCGACCTGATGGAGATTTCCCTGGCCGAGGCGCTCTCCAACGCCGTCATCCACGGTAATCTCAGCATTCCCAATCACCTCAGGACCACGACCGAAGGCTTCGTCCAGTTCCAGAAGCTCATGCATGCCCGCATGGCCGACCCCGCCCTGGCCAGCCGGCGCATCGAGATCAACGTCCAGGCCCGGGGCTCCGATTTCGTCTGCGTGGCGGTTTCCGACCAGGGCGGCGGCTTCGACCTGAACGAAAAGCTGGCCCACACCGCCAAGGCCACCGCCAAGAACGGCCGGGGCCTGTCCCTGATCCGCAAGGCGACCCATTCCCTCCACGGAGAGGACGGAGGGCGCACCCTGGTGATGACGTTCTGTCGGTAGAAAACGTTACGTTACACAACGACTTTTTTCGCCTGATCGAGATACTCGCCTCTTGCAATCTCCCCGGCCCCGGAGGTAAGGCTTTCACCCTAATACTCGACAGAGCGGCACGCCCGTGACGCCATGGAGGAAAGGGCGGCGACGGGCGAAATCAGGTGTCGAGACGAGGAGGACGGTAGTATGCAGTTTCGTGTCAAGGACGAGGGAACCAGTGTCCACGTGTCGCTTGAGGGACAGCTGAATTTCGCCGCCAACGAGGATTTCCAGTCCCTGCTCTCTCAATTGAGCAGCTTCAAGAACCGCAAGGTAACCTTTGAGATGTCTGGCCTTAGCCATATCGACTCGGTGGGGCTTGGCCTGCTCTATATCGCCCGCGAGGATCTTGCCGAGGGCGGTTCCTCCATCAGCCTGGTCAACCCGCGCGACAACGTGTTCCGCATGCTGGAACTGACCGAGGCCCACAAGACCTTCGAGATCAAGCGCTGATTCCGGCCGCCCGGGGAAGGCGGCCGATCATCAGGCGGAAGACGCGATGGGGGAAGTTCGCATGTCCGACGGTGTCTGGCAGAATCTGAGACTGCGCCAGCGATTCATGATCGTTGTCGGCCTGGGCGTCATCGTCATGGCCGCAGTGATCGTCATCTTCATGGCCCGGTTCGAGGAACGCGCCCTCGAGCGCAAGCTGCACGAACTCTCCGTCAACGAAATGACCTCGCTGCACGCGCTGATCGTCAACGTCATGGCCACCCGCCCCGAGGACGGCGACAATATCGGCATCAAGGTCTTCAACAAGTGGTTCGACTCCCGCAACATCCATTACGCGGGCAAGGTGTGGAGCGTGTGGGGCCCCAAGGTCGCCGCCCACATGAAGGACGTCGAGCCCGACCGCGCCCCCAAGACCGCCCAGGACGACATCGACCGCGAAGCCCTGGCCACCGGCAAGCCGGTCGGCCGTCTGGTGGGGGAATCCTACCGCTACGCCATGCCCATCGTGCTGGGTGTCACCGACGGGGCCAAGGACGAGGTCTGTCATTCCTGTCACGGCGGCATGGGAATGAACGACGGCGAGGTCATCGCCGTGCTGTCCTCGTCGCTGTCCACCGCCGCCGAGAAGGCCGAGCTCAACAACATCCTGATGGGGCTGGTCGCCTTCGGCGGCATCGCCACCCTGGTGTCGGTGTTCGGCGTGCGCTGGATTCTGACCAGGGTCATCACCCGGCCCATCGGCCGCATGACCGACCTGATGGGACGCCTGGCCGACGGCGATACCTCGGTGGAGATCGAGGCCATCAACCGCAAGGACGAGATGGGCGACATGGCCCGCACCGTCCAGGTGTTCAAGGAGCACATGCTGGAGGCCGAGCACCTGCGCTCCGCCCAGGAGCAGGAGCGCCTGCGCGCCGCCGAGGAGCGGGCCAGCAGCATGCGCGAGATGGCCGACCACTTCGAAGCCACGGTCAAGGCCAAGGTGGCCGAGGTGGAGGTCTCCACCGCCGGCATCCAGAAGACCGCCCACGCCATGGCCACCCGCTCGGGCCAGAGCGGCTCGCGCTCGCTCGACGTCAGCGAGGCGGCCAACATCACCACCGAACGCGCCGCCACGGTGTCCGAGGCCACCCGTCAGTTGGCGCTGTCCATCAACGAGATCGCCCAGCAGGTGGGCGAGTCCAGCCGCATCGCCCAGCAGGCGGTGGCGAACGTCAACACCACCGCCAGCCAGATGACCGGCCTGTCGGATTCGGTCCAGGCCATCGGCAACGTCGTGCAGTTGATCAACGACATCGCGGCGCAGACCAACCTTCTCGCGCTCAACGCCACCATCGAGGCGGCGCGGGCCGGCGAGGCGGGCAAGGGCTTCGCCGTGGTCGCCAACGAGGTCAAGAATCTCGCCAACCAGACCGCCAAGGCCACCGAGGAGATTTCCAACCAGGTGACGGCGGTGCAGAACTCCACCCGCGAGATGACCGCCTCCATCGAGGGGGTGGTGGAGACCATCCGCACCATCGACAACATCTCCACCGCCATTGCCGGCGCCGTGCAGCAGCAGGAATCCACCACCCGCCACATCGCCAGCAATATCGACGAGGTCGCCACCCAGGCCGGCGAGGTGTCGTCCAGCGTCTCGACCCTGTCGCGTTCGTCGGCCCGTTCGTGCGCCGGCGCGGTGCGGGTGATCTGGAGCGCCAAGACCCTGACCGAGGCAGTCTCCGACCTCAAGACCGAGGCCGAGGGCTTCCTTCGGTCAGTGCGCGGATAGGCCCAATAGCAGGGGCCTTTTATTACTACTTATTACAAGACTCTCCCCTAGCCCGAAGGTATGATCCCGCCTTCGGGATGGGAGAGTGCAAATCATGGACGACTGGCGGAAAAGTTTGAAGCGGGCCTTTGGTGACACCATCGGCCCGGCGCAGGTTGGTATCGAGGACGTGCTGGCCGCCAGCCGCCAGATCGCCAAGTTCAACCGCCTGTCCCAGCATGTCCAGGGGCTGGACACCATGGCCGCCGCCAAGAAGGGGGTCGGCCCCTCGGAGTTGGCCGCGCTCCGCGACCTGCGCATCTCGGAAATCTCGCCCCGCCGCCTCAACGAACTGTGCGAGACCCTGCTGACGGAAAAGCCCTAAGGGCCTTTCTCCGCCACGGTTTGCGTCGTCCCACCGGAAGCGCGCCGCTCCAGCGCCCGTTGAGGGCGCGGATGCGCTCGCCCAGCGAGGGACAATGATAAGGCCTATAGCGTGATGCACATTTTGGGCATCACGCTATAAGGCCGGGTGCTGCCTGGCGCGGCACCTCATGGCACGGCTGAACCCGAGCCCTTTCGCGATTGCCTTATTAGAGCCCCCTAAAGTAGAGTGTCCTAAAAGCCCTTTTGAGGCTAAGGACAATAAACAGGGGGGAGCAAGCCGGCATGAGGGATCCCGCATCCATTCCGGATTCCGATCTCGGACGATCGGAAGTCAAGACCACCACGTGCTACATGTGCGCCTGCCGCTGCGGCATCCGCGTGCACCTGCGCGACGGCGAGGTCCGTTACATCGAGGGGAATCCCGACCACCCCCTCAACAAGGGCATCATGTGCGCCAAGGGTGCCTCGGGCATCATGAAGCAGTACTCGCCCGCCCGCCTGACCAAGCCGTTGAAGCGCAAGGAAGGGACCGAGCGCGGTGCCGGCGTTTTCGAGCCCATCTCGTGGGAAGAGGCGTTCTCGACGCTGGCCGAGCGCCTGGGACACCTGCGGGCCACCGATCCCAAGAAGTTCGCCCTGTTCACCGGCCGCGACCAGATGCAGGCCCTGACCGGCCTGTTCGCCGCCAAGTTCGGCACCCCCAATTACGCCGCCCATGGCGGATTCTGCTCGGTCAACATGGCCGCCGGCATGATCTACACCATGGGCGGCAGCTTCTGGGAATTCGGCGGCCCTGATCTGGAGCGGGCCAAGCTGTTCATCATGATCGGCACCGCCGAGGATCATCATTCCAACCCCATGAAACGCGATCTGGCCGCCTTCAAGCGCGGCGGCGGGCGCTTCATCGCCATCAATCCGGTACGTACCGGCTATGCTGCCATCGCCGACGAATGGGTGCCCATCCGTCCGGGCACCGACGGCGCCCTGCTGCTGGCCCTGGTGCGCGAGATCATGGAACTGGGGCTGTTCGACCGCGACTTCCTGATCCGCTACACCAACGCCGCCGAGTTGGTGAACCAGGACGCCGACAGCGACACCTTCGGCCTGTTCGTGCGCGAGGGCTCGGTGCCGGTGCGGCCCGACACCTTCGAGACGCCGGACAAGATGTGGTGGGACCGCGACTCCAACAAGCCGGTGATCGCGCGGGCCAAGGGGACGGAAGGCCGCCTGTTCGGCTCCTACACCCTGGCCGACGGCACCCCGGTCAAGCCGTCGATGCAATTGCTGAAGGAGCGGGTCAAGGACTACACGCCGGAATGGGCCGAGGGCATCACCGGCATTCCCGCCGCCACCATCCGCCGCCTGGCCCACGAGATGGGCGTCACGGCGCGCGACCAGACCATCGAGCTGCCCATCGCCTGGACCGATTGCTGGGGCACCGAACACGACAAGATCACCGGCAATCCGGTGGCCTTCCACGCCATGCGCGGGCTGGCGGCGCACTCCAACGGCTTTCACACCACCCGGGCGCTGGCCATCCTGATGACGCTGCTGGGCACCATCGACCGGCCGGGCGGGTTCAGGCACCGGGCGCCCTTCCCGCGCCCCATTCCACCCTGCCCCAAGCCGCCCAAGGGTCCCCAGGCCGTCCGGGCGGGCGAGCCCTTGACCGGTACGCCGCTGGGCTGGCCGGCCGATCCCGACGACCTGTCGGTGGATGCCGACGGCGAGCCCATCCGCCTGGACAAGGGCTTTTCCTGGGAATACCCGCTGTCGGTCCACGGCATGATGCACAACGCCATCACCAATGCCTGGCGCGGCGATCCCTACCCCATCGACACGCTGCTGCTGTTCATGGCCAACATGGCGTGGAACTCCACCATGAACACGTCCGGGGTGAGGAAGATGCTCACCGACAAGGACGAGTCGGGCGCCTATAAGATCCCCTTCCTGGTGGTCTGCGACGCCTTCCAGTCCGAGACGGTGGCCTTCGCCGATCTGGTGCTGCCCGACACCACCTATCTGGAACGCCATGATGTGATGAGCATCCTGGACCGGCCCATCTCGGAATTCGACGGACCGGTGGATTCGGTGCGCGTGCCGATCCTGCCGCCCATGGGGGATTCCAAGCCGTTCCAGGAGGTGATCATCGAGCTGGCGACACGCCTCAAGCTGCCCGGCTTCACCAACAAGGACGGCAGCCGCAAGTTCCGCGACTATCCCGACTTCATCGTCAATTTCGAGACCGAGCCGGGTTCGGGCATCGGCTTTCTGTCGGGCTGGCGCGGAAGAGCGGGCGAGAAGTTCCTGGTGGGCGAGCCCAACCCCAACCAGTGGGACCAGTACGCGCGCAACAACAACCACTTCCACTACGAACTGCCGCCCAGCTTCCAGTACATGCGCAACTGGAACAAGGGCTACCTGGACTGGGCCTACCGCCATCGTCTGGTGCGCTTCACCGACCCGATCATGCCGCACATCTATTCCGAGGTGATGCAGAAATTCCGGCTGGCCGGCGAAGGCAAGTGGAAGGGCAAGCAGCCCCCCGACCACCTGAGGGAAAGGGTGAAGACCTTCTTCGACCCGCTGCCCTTCTATTACACGCCGCTGGAGTGGCGGTGCTCGGACGGGCATGCCTATCCACTGTCGGCGCTGACCCAGCGGCCCATGGCCATGTACCATTCCTGGGATTCCCAGAACGCCTGGCTGCGCCAGATCCACACCAGCAACGTGCTGTTCATGCACCCCAAGGTGGGGGCGCGGGGCAATTTCGGCGATGCCGACTGGGTGTGGGTGGAAAGCCCGTGGGGCAGGATCAAGTGTCAGGCCCGCTTCACCGAGGCGGTGGAACCCGGCACGGTGTGGACCTGGAACGCCATCGGCAAGGCCTCGGGCGCCTGGGGCCTGGACCCCGACGCCGACGAGTCGAGAAAGGGCTTCCTGCTCAACCACCTGATTTCCGAGGAACTGCCCAACATGGTGGGCGACAGGCATGTCTCCAACTCCGACCCGGTGACCGGCCAGGCGGCATGGTACGACCTGAAGGTCCGCGTCACCGCCTGCCAGCCGGGCGAGGAAGGGGAAAGCTGGCCCCAGTTCAAACCCATGGAACCGCTGCCCGGCCAGACCATCGGCTTCAAGTCGAAGGTCCGCGCCTTCCTGGCCGGGAGGAAGTGACATGAGCAAGAAACAGTTGGCCCTGGTCATCGACCTCAACGTCTGCGTCGGCTGCCATGCCTGCGTGACGTCGTGCAAGGAATGGAACACCTCGGGCTGGGCCGGTCCGCTGACCGACGTCAATCCCTACGGCGCCGATCCGAACGGCGTGTTCTTCAACCGCGTCCAGACCTATGAATGCGGCACCTTCCCCAACACCGAGACCATCCACTTCCCCAAATCCTGCCTCCATTGCGAGGAGCCGCCCTGCGTGCCGGTCTGTCCGACGGGCGCCAGCTACAAGCGGGAAGAGGACGGCATTGTCCTGGTGGATTACGACAAGTGCATCGGCTGCAAGTACTGCTCGTGGTCGTGCCCCTACGGCGCCCGCGAGTTCGATCCCGTCCAGGGCGTCATGAAGAAGTGCACGCTGTGCGTCGACCGCATCTACGACAAGACCATCGAGGAGGATCGGCGCAAGCCGGCCTGCGTCCTGGCCTGTCCGGCCGGCGCCCGCATCTTCGGCGACGTCAACGACCCCAATTCCGAGGCGGCCAAGGCCATCCGCGACAACGGCGGCTTCCAACTGATGCCGGAATGGGGCACCAGACCGGCCAACCACTATCTGCCCCGGCGCAAGACCGTTACCACGCTCCATCCGGACGAACTGGTGCGCGTCGACAACCCGCTGAAGGCCGAGGGCGAGAAACCCCGTCCCGCCTTCACCACGCCGACCATCGACGGCGTTTCGAGCTGGTAAGGGGGAGACAGAGTGATGAAACAATCGTCCTATCGCCGTCATGCCCGGACCTGTTCCGGGTATCCACGCCGCTCCGCCCCTCCGTCGCAACAGCCCCGGCACCACGTGGATAGCCGGGTCAAGCCCGGCCATGACGAACAGGTTCGCAGAGTCGTGAGCCCCATCGCCAGGAGCCGCGTATCATGAAACCCGCATTTTCCGTGATCTTCCTCACCACCCTGATCGGCGCGGCCCAGGGCCTGCTGATCGCGCTGACCATCGGGCAGATGTATGCCGGCGGTGAAAGCGGCGGCTTTTACGCCCTGGGCGGCGCCCTGGCGCTGCTGCTGCTCTGCCTGGGGCTGGTGGCCTCGGTGTTCCATCTGGCCAATCCCCAGCGCGGCTGGCGGGCGGCGACGCGCTGGCGCACCTCGTGGCTGTCGCGGGAAGTGATCCTGATCCCCGTGCTCTGCGCGCTCGCCTTCCTCTACGCCGTCATCCACGCCTTCGGCTGGGCCCCGGTGCTGGTCCGCCTGGGGAACGGCGCCGCCGTCGACCTGCCCATGGCGCTGGGCCTGCTGGTCAGTCTGGCCTCGCTGGCGCTGTTCGTCTGCACCGGGATGATCTATGCCTGCGTGCGGTTCATCCGCCAGTGGGCCTCGGGCTGGACGGTGATCAACTACCTGCTGATGGGGCTCGCCTCGGGCTTCACCCTGGCCGCCGCCTATGCCCAGGTCCGGAACAGCCCTTTGTCCGGCTTCATGACCGGCGGCGCCGTGTTCCTCACCCTGCTGGCCCTGGCGGCCCGCGCCTGGCAGCTATGGCTGAACATCACGGGCAAGCCGCGTTCCTGCCTGAAAAGCGCCATCGGCATGCACCACACCCAGATCCGCCAAATCACCCAGGGCTTCATGGGCAGTTCCTTCAACACCGTCGAGTTCGTCGCCCCCGGCGGCACGGAGACGGTCAAGGGGCTGTCGGTGTTCTTCCTGGCGGTGGGTTTCGTGGCGCCGGTGGGGCTGCTGCTGGCCGGGATGCCGGTTATGGCCTTCCTCTGCCAGTATGTGGGCCTGCTGGCCGAGCGCTGGGTGTTCTTCGCGGCCGGCAGCCACGTGCAGAACCTCTATTATCAGGCCAAGGGCTGAGCCGCGGCGGGCGGGACGGCGGCACCGGCCGCCCCCCTCACTCGGCCGGATACAATTCGCCGATCATCGGCCCCGCCAGGCGGAGCGCCATGGCGCATGCCGACGACTCGCCGCACTGGGTGCTGCACGAACGGATGCTGTCGACGATGCGCAGGCATTCGCCATACTTGCCCTCGTCATAGAGCCGGCGGGCCTCGGACAGCATGGCGATGCAACGATAGGATTGTCCAATCACCATCGGCTCTCCTGATCAGGCGGCGCAGTCTTGCGCCGCCTGGGAATAGAGCTGGTCCACCAGAATACGGGCGACACCCGGGGTCAGGCTGGAATCGCGCGCCATCAGCACCGCCCGTGCCGCGTCGCGCTCCTCGGCGCAATCCAGGCCCAGCCGCCGAGCAGCGGCGATGGCGCCACCAATGATCTCGATGAGTGAACCGTTCATGTCCTGCCCCGGATACCGACCGTTGGAATTCTTCCATTCCATGATGGAACTCCTTGATCCACAGGGCCAGGCACGAAGCGAAAGAAGTTGTGAGTAGGTGTAACGAAGCCGGTCCCCCGCGCCGCCGGCGGGCACGGACACGCCCAAGAAGCCCGGATTGACCTTGGTCAATTATAATCGGCGAATATTAGAACCTGCGGGCTATTCGGCAGCCACGCCCCCTATATCCAAAGTGAATCTTCGTTGACTTTGGAAAAGGTCGAGCCTACACCCGTAGCGTCGTCTTGATATTCATTTGGAGCGGCGAGGTTCATGAGCGGCGGCGTCTTGCGTCGAGGCGGATGGTTGCGAAGGATACGGGCCGGAGGGTCCGGTATCGCGCGGCTGTTGCTTTTGGCATTCGCCCTGCAACTTACCGTACCGCTGCTCGATCTGGGTGGAATCGCCGCCCTGGCCGGCGAGGCGGCGCTTCACGCCGACCTGCAATCCTCGCTCTGCCACGATCCGGGAAACGACCCGGCGGCAGACGAAGCTCCGGGACCGGCGGCGCAGGTCAAGCACTGCATCTTCTGCCTGCCCATGGCCGGCGATCCGGCCGACACCGGCGCCGATTTCTTCGGTGTCGAGCGGCTGGCCTCGGCCTCGACCATTATCCCGGCTTCGGCCGATCAGGTCCCCGAGCTTTCGCGCTCCGGCCTCGCCCGTTCTCGGGCTCCCCCCATCCATCCTCGCACCGTCTGAGCCCACCGCCTCGGATTTTCGCAGGTGGTGGCATTTGTCCCGCACACCGCGAACGGCTTTCCGAGGATCAATCATGTCTGCCAATTCGTCCCGGCGCGCACGCCTGCACGCCACCGTCGCCATTCTTGCCCTGATCACCGGTTCCCAGACCCTCGCCGCGGAAGAAACCAGCCCGCCCCCGCAAGACGGCGGAATGATCGACACGATCATGGTCAACGCCACTCGCGGCTCGAAGCTCGAGGACATGGACATCAGCGCCACGGTCATAAGCCGCGAGGCCGTGACCCAGGCGCCGCAAAACAATATCGATCAGGTGCTGAACAAGGTCCCCGGCGTGGTGATCTCCACGGTTCCGTCCAATCAGACCCATCCCACCGGCAAGTCGGTGCAGATGAGAGGCCTTGGCGGGGCCGGAGCCCAGCGAACCCTGGTGATGGTCGACGGCATCCCGATCAACGATCCGTTCTACCGCTACGTCAATTGGGACAAGGTGCCGAAGGAAACCATCGAGTCCGTCGAGATCATCCGCGGCGGCGGCGGCGCCACCCTGTGGGGCAACATGGCCATGGGCGGCGTCATCAACATCGTGACCCGCGACCCGGAACCGGACGAGAAACGCCTGTCCTTCGGCTATGGCAGCGACAACACCTACCGCGTCAATACCGCCATCACCCCTTATTCCGACGGATTGTTCAAAGTGGGTCTGACCGCCGGGCGGATGTCGAGCGACGGCTATAACCTGACGCCGAAGAACTACCGCAACGCTCATTCGACGGCGACGGAATCCTATTCCGACGATGCCGAGATCTCCCTGATCCTGACTCCGTCAAAGAAAGACCGCTATTACCTGAAGATGGCGGCCCATGACATGCACGAGTTCAATCAGGTCTGGGACGTGGCGAAGAACGCGCAACAGAGTTTCGAGTTCAAGGCCGGCGGCAAGACCAGCTTCGACGACGGCAGCGTGCTGGACATCAACGCCTGGTACGGCCGCTACCTGATGAAGACCCAGAACGCCTCGTCGACGCCGACCTACAACTATACTAACCCCGGCGCCAACGTCAGGACCTACAACTCGTCCACCGACAAGAACCCCTATTACGACCTGGGCGGCTCCACCGTCTGGAAGAAGGATCTCAGCGATACCGTCACCGACGTGATGGTCGGCGTCGACGGCCGCAATATGTGGGGAACCGACAACACGGTGAACTACAGCAGCGCCGGGGCCATCACCGGCAATACGCCGCTGCGCGCCCAACAGCAGTTCTCGGGCATCTTCTCCCAGGCGACGTGGCGGCCGGAAATCGCCCCGGTCATCATGACGCTGGGTCTGCGCCAGGATTTCTGGCGGGCCTTCGACTACCAGTTCGCCGGGCGGCCGGCCCATTCCTATGGCCTTTATAACCATTTCGATCCCCGGCTCGGCGTGAAGGTCAACGTGACCCGGGAGTTCTCGGTCAAGGGCGCCGTGTACGAGAATTTCTCGGCACCGGGCATGAACCAGATGTTCCGCAGCTACGGATCAAGCTCCAGCTATTCCGCCGCCAACCCCGAACTGGCGCCCGAAACCAATTTCGGCCGCGAGATCGGCGTCGAATGGGCCGGGCGCGACGTCACCGTCTCGGCGACCGGTTTCTACAATCAGATCTCCAACTTCATGGATAAGGCCCAGGTCTGCAGTAGCTCGGCTAGCTGCGCCGCCTTCTCGCCCGCCGGCGTGACCGGACTGACCAAGATCACCAAGTACTACAATTCGGGAAATGCCACGTTCAAAGGCTGGGAAGTGCTCGGCGAATGGCGGGCGGCACCGACCCTGACCTTCAATTCCGGCCTGACCCGCAACATCTCGGCCGTCACCAGCAACGCCAGGCTGGCCCAGAAGCTGGGGGGGGCCACCGCCAATTCCTATGTCCCCACCGGCGTGCAGATCGGCGGCGTCATCCCCCTGATGTTCCAGGCCGGGGCGACCTGGGAGGCCATCACCGACCTGAAGGTGACGACAACCTTCAAGAGCTGGACCCGTTATCCCGACGACACCCTCCACACCACCTTCAACTCGCCGGGCAGCACCGTCGACCTGGGAGGCACCTATAAGGTCAACGAGCACCTGGACCTGTTCGCCAACGCCCAGAACCTGTTCAATGTGAAGTACTATGCGACGGGACTGAGCGCCAGCAACACCGGCACCCCGCCGACCCAGGGCCAACCGCTCGCCTTCTTCGGCGGTGTACGGGTGACGTATTGACCTTGTCCTGTCATGTTTCACGCTGCCATCGCCGTGCCGGTGATGGCGGCCCCACTCCGGGTTTTTGCGCATGAAGACAATCCGCCTCCTCGCCCCGGCCGTCCTGATGATGCTCGCCCTGCCGGCCGGAGCGGCCGAAGGCGAGCACCATCACCATGGCGGGCACCAGCCGGCCTCGGCCGCTCCGTCCCACTGCCCGCCCGACGACACCCGGCTGGCCTGCGCGGCGCAGGCCGCCGCGACCTTCCTGCCCGACGGCAATCTGGTGGTGGTCTGGGCGGCGGGGGGGCGCGTGATGAGCGCCCGCTCCCCCGATCACGGCGCCAGCCTGGAGGCCGCCATCGCCCTCAATCCCGCGAAGGAAGCGGTGGATACCTCCGGCGACGCCCGCCCGGCCGTGGCCGCCGATTCCAAGGGGCGGGTCTATGCCGCCTGGGCCCTGCGCAAGGATTCCGCCTATAACGGAATGCTGATGCTGGCGCGCTCGCTGGACGGCGGCCGCACCTTCCAGCCCCCGCGTGCCGTGGCGTCCGACCCCGCCAGCCAGCGCTTCCCCGTCATGAAGGTCGATTCCCGCGACCGCCTGTATCTCGCCTGGATCGACAAGCGGGAGGGAGCCGCCGCCAAAAAGGCCGGCCGGGGCTATCGCGGCGCCGCCCTGGCCATGGCGTGGTCCGACGACGGGGCCGAGACCTTCGCCTTCGAGGGCGTGGCCCAATCCAATTCCTGCGAATGCTGCCGCATCGCCTTCGAGCTGGACAAGGCGGACCGGCCGCTGGTCATGTGGCGCCACGTGTTCGAGCCCAACATCCGCGACCATGCCCTGATGGTGTTTACCGACCGCGACCATCCCGGCCCCATCCGCAAGGTGGCCGAGGACAACTGGCGTGTGGATGCCTGCCCCCACCAGGGTCCCGCTCTGGCGGCGGCCGGGGACGGTTCGCTCCACGCCGCGTGGTACACCGGCGGCACGACCCGCAAGGGGGTGTTCTTCGCCTCGGCCGCCGGACCCGACGCGGCCTTTTCCGAGCCGCGCCCCCTGGGCGATCCCGCCACCACCGTCTCCCAGCCGCAGGTGCTGTCGGTGAACGGCCGGCTGTGGATGGCCTGGAAGGAGTTCGACGGCGAGACCACCACCGTCCAGGCCCAGTCCTCGGACGATGCCGGCCGCACGTGGTCGCCGCCCCGCGGCCTGGCCCGGACGCGGGACAATTCCGACCGTCCGATCCTGGTGTGCGACGGCAAGCGCGCCTTCCTGTCCTGGGTGACCGGAGCCGAGGGCTGGCGCCTGATGGCCGTGGAGTAGCCCCATGTACGCGGTCCGGCAAAGACCCTCCTCCCACAGGCGGCTGGCCGGTCTGGCCGGCGTGGTGGCGCTGCACGCCGCCGCCATCTACGCCCTGGCCAACGGGCTGGGGCACTGCGCCGTCGAGATCCTGCGCGCTCCGCTCGAGACCAAGATCGTCGCCGAACTCATCAAGCCGCCGTCCCCTCCCCACCGCCCAAGGTGGAGCAGCCGCCCCCGCCGCCCAAGGTGGTGAAGCCGCCGCCCCCGGCCTATGTCCCGCCGCCCAAGATACGGCCCCAGGCGCCGCCGCCGCCCACCGCCATCACCGCCACCACCGATGTGGTGCCCGCCGCCCCGCCGCCGCCCGCCGCCATCGTGGCGCCGACGCCCGAGCCGGTGCGCGAGGTGGTCAAGGTCCCGCCCGCCCTCGACCAGGGCCGTCCCTGCAAGCCGCCGCAATATCCGCCGGCCTCGCGCCGGGCCGAGGAGACCGGGGCGGTGGTGCTGAGATTCCTGATCGACGCCGACGGCTCGGTGATGGAAAGCGTCGTCGACGCCTCCAGCGGCTTCGAGCGTCTGGACGAGGCGGCCCGCCAGGCCCTGGCGCTCTGCCGCTTCAAGGCCGGAACCGTCGACGGCCGCCCCGAACGCTCGTGGGCTCGCATCCGCTATGTCTGGAAACTGAATTGATACGCTTCGGAGGTCCCTCCATGTCCCGTCCCATCCGCGCAATCCTCGCCGCCCTGCCGGTCCTGCTGGCCACCCTCGTCCTGACCTCGGGTGCCCTGGCCGGTCATGTGGACGAAGGCCACGCCACCGCCAAGCAGGTGGTGGACAATCCCTACGGCCTGGACGCGCTGTGGGCCCAGGGCGACTTCGTGTCCAAGGGCACGCTGATCATCCTGGCCCTGATGTCCATGGCGTCCTGGTACATCCTGATCGTCAAGCTGGTGGAGCAGAGCCGCATGATGCGCCATGCCAAGGCCGCCGCCGCCGGGTTCTGGAAGGCCGCCTCGGTGGCCGACGGCGCCCGCCTGCTGGACGAGACCAGCCCGTTCCGCTTCGTCGCCACCTCCGGCATCGAGGCCGCCCAGCACCATGAGGGCTCGCTGACCGAGAAGATCGACCTGCACACCTGGGTGACCATGTCCATCCAGCGCGCCGTGGGCGAAATCGTCTCGGAGCTGCAGGGCGGGCTCGCCGTCCTGGCCACCGTCGGCTCCACCGCGCCGTTCGTCGGGCTGTTCGGCACCGTCTGGGGCATCTACCACGCGCTGACCGCCATCGGCATCGCCGGCCAGGCGGCCATCGACAAGGTGGCCGGCCCGGTGGGCGAGGCGCTGATCATGACCGCCTTCGGTCTGGCCGTCGCCGTGCCCGCCGTGTTGGGCTACAACCTGCTGGTCCGGCGCAACAAGCTGGTGGCCGAGAGGGTCCGCGCCTTCGCCGCCGACCTGCACGCCGTGCTGCTGGCCGGCGCCAACGGCAGCGGCAACGGCCTCAGGGTGGTGCGCTAGCGATGGCCATCTCCCTCGGCCCGGCCGACGGCGGCGATGACGACGATCAGGTGATGGCCGCCATCAACACCACGCCCCTGGTGGACGTGATGCTGGTGCTGCTGATCATCTTCCTCATCACCATTCCGGTGGTGACCCATACGGTGCCGGTGCAGTTGCCCAAGGAAGCCAACCAGCCGACCATCACCCAGCCGGGCAACGTCACCATCGCCGTGGACCACCACGGCACGGTCTGGTGGAACGAGGAGAGCCTGGCCAGCCGCGCCGAGCTGGCCGCCCGCCTGGACGCCGCCGCCGCCAAGGTACCGCAGCCGGAAGTCCTGATCCGCGGCGACAAGGACGTGGCCTACGAGCATGTGGGACGGGTGCTGGCCGCCGCGCAGCGGGGCGGCATCACCAAGGTCAGCTTCATCACCGAACCACCGCCGCGCTGAGGAATTCCCATGGCCTTCAACCTTGGCACCGAGAACGGCTCCGACGACCCCGACGTGATGATCGACATCAACACCACGCCGCTGATCGACGTCATGCTGGTGCTGCTGATCATGCTGATCATCACCATTCCGCTGCAGACCCATTCGGTGCGCCTCGACATGCCCGACGGGCCGCCGCCGCCCGCCACGGTGCTGCCCGAAGTGGCGCGCATCGATATCGACCCGCAGGGACTGATCCGCTGGAACGGCGAACCGGTCCCCGACCGCGCCGATCTGGAGGCCCGGCTGCATCAGGCGGCCACCGCCGCCAACCCGCCGGAAGTCCACGTCCGCCCCGACAAGGCCGTCGCCTACTCCCATGTGGCCGGCGTGATGGCCGCCGCCCAGCATCAGGGCGTCACCAAGCTGGGGGTGGTGGGAGCGGAACAGTTCCTGGAATAAGCAGCCCTATTCCAGGGTAAAGGGATCGGCGGGCGGCAGGACCAGACTGCCGGTCATCTGGACGCAGACCGCCAGGACGATCAACGCCAGCAGCAGGCGCAGCTTCTCGCCGCCCAACCGGGCCCCCAGGCGAGAGCCGAACTGCGCCCCCACCGCGCCGCCGGCCAGCAGAATCAGGGCCAGGGGCAAATCCACCGACTGGGTGGTGATGGCCTGCAGGAAGGTGACGTTGGCGGTGACGAAGATCATCTGAAACAGCGAGGTGCCGATCACCACGGCGGTGGGCATGCCCAGGACGTAGATCATCAGCGGCACCAGGATGAAACCGCCGCCCACCCCCATCAGGGCGGCGAGCAGGCCGCCGAAGGCCCCGACCCCGAGGGGCAGCAGGGCGCTGATGTAAAGGCCGGAGCGGGGAAAGCGGGTGCGGAACGGCAGACCGTGCCAGACATGGTGGATGTGGCGCTTGCCCGGCGGCTTGCCGGTGGCGCCGGCCCGCATGGACATCAGGGTCTCGATCAGCATCAAGCCCCCCACCAGCCCCAGCAGGCCCACATAGGACAGGCTGATCACCAGATCGATCTGCCCCAGGCGCTTCAGGAGGGCGAACAGCCAGACGCCGACCGCCGAGCCGACGAAGCCGCCGACCAGCAGGAACACCGCCATCTTGACGTCGACGTTGCGCCGCCGCCAGTGGGCGAACACTCCCGACACCGACGAGCCCAGAACCTGATTGGCCCCGGAAGCCACCGCCACCGCCGGAGGGATGCCCAGCATGATCAGCAGCGGAGTCAGCAGGAAGCCGCCACCCACGCCGAAAATACCCGACAGGATTCCGATTCCGCCGCCCACCGCCAGCAGGCTCAGGATGCCGACCGATTGTTCGGCGATAGGCAGATAGATGTTCGGCAACGATCCGTCTCCGGCTGATGGAGCCGTCATCATACACATCGAAGATGACGTGGAGATTACGGTATCAGGGGAATATTATATTTTTCGCGAGTAACCGGATTTTCCGGTCCCCTCGGCCAAACGGGCAGCTAGACAGCGGCTACCCTGGCGGAGCATATATACCCTCGGTATATGGGCGATGGAACGGGTCTTTAAAAATGCGTGTGAACGAGCCGATCACCAACCATGAAGTCGAACTTCCCGAAGGCACCATTCTGGTGTCCAAGACGGACTTGGGCGGCCGGATCACCTTCGTCAACCAGGCCTTCGTCGAGATCAGCGGCTTTTCCGAGGAAGAGCTGATCGGCGCCCCCCATAATCTCGTCCGCCATCCGCATATGCCACCGGCGGCCTTCGCCGATCTGTGGACCACCATCAAGGCCGGCAAGCCCTGGGAAGGCATCGTCAAGAACCGCTCGAAGAACGGCGACCATTACTGGGTGCGGGCCAATGCCACGCCCGAGATGGAGAACGGCCAGATCACCGGCTACATCTCCATCCGCACCGCGCCTTCGCGTGCCCAGATCGAGGCCGCCGAGCATCTTTACGAACAGATTCGCGCCGGCAAGGCCCGCAACATCAAGGTCGAGGAAGGCCAGGTGGTCCGCACCACCGCCGGCGCCCGCCTGGGCCGCGCCCTCAATTCCATCTCGGGTCGCCTCGCCCTGATCATCGTCGGTTTGGTGCTGATGATGGGGGCGGTGGCCTGGTTCACCCTGGACGGCATGAGTGATTCCAACGATGCGCTGAAGATCGTCTATGAACAGCGGACGGTGCCGGCCGGGCAGTTCGTCGAGATCGTCGATCGCATGCGCGAGAATATGCTGCTGACCCAGCAGATGCAGCTCGACCTGATCAACGGGCAGCCCGATTCCATCGCCCGCCGCGCGCTGCGCATCCGCGCCAATGCCGAGCACATTTCCGCGGTGTGGAGTTCCTATCGCGCCAACCCGCTTTCCGGCGAGGAAGCCGAGTTGGCCGGTGATTTCGAAACCCGGCGCAAGGACTTCGTCGAGCAGGGCCTGACACCGGCCATCGCCCTGGCGGAAAAGGGGGATGCCGCCGCCCTGGGCCGTCACAACACCACCACCGTTCTGCCGCTGTTCGAGCAGGTCCATGAGGTGCAGAAAGATCTCATGACCATGCAGTTGCGTCAGGCGGCCGAACTCTACCAGGGAGCCCACAGTGATTTCCTCCATCACATGCGCCTGGGTATCGGGACGCTGATCGTCGGAACCGTTTTTGCCACCTTCATGGTCGTATTCCTGATCCGCTACCTGCGCCGTCCCATCGCGACCCTGGAGCGGCATTTCGACGCCATCGCGCGCGGCGACTTCACCCACGAGATCAAGGTCGAGCCGATACACGAGTTCCAGCGCTCCAACGCCATGCTGCGCGCCATGGAGGCCAAGCTGGCCTACAGCGTCCAGGAGCGCGTTGAAAACGCCCGCAAGTCGCAGGAAAAGCTGCGTAGCGAGATGCTCAACCTCACCGAACTGCTGGAAGGCGAGGTGGACACCACGGTGGCGGAGATTTCCACCCAGGCCGAACGCCTGAAGGAAGGGGCCGGCCGCCTGCTGTCCACCGCCGAGGAACTGCGCGACAAGTCCGAGACGGTGGCCCGCGCCATCGAGATCACCAGCGGCAACGTCCAGACCGTGGCCGGCGCCACCGAGGAACTGGAAGCGTCATCGCGCGAGATCACCGACCGCATCCAACGCAGCTCCGAGCACAGCGAAGCCGCCCGCCGGCGGGTGGACGAGGCCAGCACCAGCGTCGGCACCCTGACCGAGGCGACAGCGCGCATCGGCGACGTGGTCAGCCTGATCCAGGCCATCGCCGGGCAGACCCGCATGCTGGCCCTGAACGCCACCATCGAGGCGGCGCGCGCCGGAGAGGCCGGCATGGGCTTCGCCGTGGTGGCCTCCGAGGTCAAGGGGCTGGCCGAGCAGACCGAGAACGCCATCGGCCGGGTCAACGCCCAGGCCCGCGACATCGAAAGCACCACCCAGCAGGCGGTGGCCACCGTCGAGGCGGTGGCCGACACCATCCGCGACATGGAGCAGATCGCCGGCCAGATCGCCGCCTCGGCCGACGAGCAGCGCGCCGCCACCGGCGAGATCATGAGCAGCGCCGTGCAGGCCGCCGACCACACCCGCGACGTGGCCGAGGCCGCCGCCGACGTGCTGAAGGCCTCGGAGCAGACCGGCGTGACGGCCCGCAAGGTCAGCGAACTGTCCATGCTGGTCAATCACGACATCGGGGCGCTGCAGCGGCGCCTCAACGTCATTCTGCGCACCTCCTACGGCGGCAACCGCCGCGCCGTCGAGCGTATCCCCGCCTCGCTGGAGTTCACCGCCGATTTCGCCGGTCACACCTTCAGCGGACATACCGGCGACATCTCGCTGATGGGCGCTCTGCTGGTGGTGGGCAACGCCCCCAAGCTGGAAGGGGAAGAGGGCATCCTCACCTTCCCCGGCGTCGGTGATATTGCCACCAAGGCCATCCTGGGCAGCAAGCTCGGCATCCAGTGCCAGTATCTTAAGGTGGGCTCGGACACCAAAAAGCGGCTGGCCGAGGCCATCGAAGCCGCCCAGGCCAAGGACACGCCGTTCATCGCCGCCGCCCAGAAGGCCGCCGCCGACGTGGCCCAGGCCTTCGAGCAGGCGATCAGCGCGGGACGCATCAGTCTGGCCGCCCTGTTCGAAAGCGAATACAGCCCGGTTCCCGACACCGACCCGCAGCAGATGCTGGCCCCCCACACCGATCTCGCCGATCAGGTGGTGCCGGGCATCATCGAGCCGGTGCTGGCCTCCAATCCGCGCGGCGTGTTTTGCTGCGCCGCCGACCGCAACGGCTATGTCGCCACCCACAACAAAATCTATTCCCAGCCGCAACGCCCCGGCGAGACGGCGTGGAACACCGCCAATTGCCGCAATCGCCGCATGTTCGACGACCGTACCGGCATCCTGGCGGTCCGCAACATCAAGGAATATCTGGCCCAGACCTATGCCCGCGACATGGGCGGCGGCAATTTCGTGGTCCTGAAGGAGATCGACTGTCCGATCATCGTGGGCAAACGCCACTGGGGCGCCATCCGCTACGGCATCAAGCTGTAACCGGTACCGCCAGGGCGAATTCACTGCCGCCGCCATCGCGGGGGCGGCAGGAGACGCGGCCGCCGTGCATCTCGGCGACGGCCTTCACCAGATGCAGGCCGATGCCGGTGCCGGGTATGCCCGTGGCGTTGGAACCCCGATAATACTTCTCGAAAATCCGCTCGGCTTCAGCGGCGGCGATACCGGGCCCCCGATCGGCGACCACCAGCTCCAGGTGACCGTCGGCCCCGCGAGCGGTGATTTCCACCGGCTGGCCGGCGGGACCGTAACGGCGGGCGTTGTCGATCAGGGCATCCAGGGCGATCCCCAGCAGTTCGGCGTCGGCGATGCAGCGTTCAGGCAGGTCGATGGTGGTGACCTCCATGTCGGCCTGATCGGGGTCGCGGTTGCGCTCCACCACCCGTTCCAGCAGATCGGCCGGCGCCATGGGCAGCAGGCGCAATGCCAGCGCCATGTCGCGCTCGCCGGCCAGGCAGGCCTCGATCAGCTTCACCAGACGGCGCACCGCCCGGCGGATGGCGATAAAGCGCTCCGACACCACGGGCCGCACCCGGCCGGGGCTCAGTTCCAATTCCACCACCTGCACGGCGCTGTCGATGATGGCCAGCGGCGTCTTGAATTCGTGAGCCACCATGTCGAAGAAGGTGCGCAGACGCTGGCGGGTCAACTGCTCGCCGGCCAGGGCCAGCTCGGCCCGGAGACGGGCGCGCTGGATGAGATGAAGGCGGTAGGCCAGGGCACCGCACAGCAAAGCCACGTGCAGGATGCTCGCTCCGACATCGATGCTGCGGCCCAGGTCGGGAGGAATCTGAGCCGTCATCCGGGCGGCCAGTTCGACAATCCAGGCAATCACCACAGGCAGGAAGGCCAGCAGGTAGATGCGGGTCACCACGTCGCCGCGGCGACGCAACGCCCGCCCCGCCGCCAGGGCCATCCCCACCAGCCCTCCGGCCGCCGACAGAATCTGCACCGGCAGCACGACAAAGTGAAAAGCCGGGTGCAGCACCAGCAGCAGCCCCAGCAAGATCAGCACTATCCCAGCCAGGAACAGGCGATGCAGGCGAGGCACCGTTCCGCGCAGGTCAAGGATGCGGTCCCACAGCAGCAGCATTGCCGCCGCGCCTCCCAGCAGGCCGATACCGCTCAGAAGGTAATTTGCGTCACGCCCCGCCCCGGAAAAGATCAAGGGAGCGATACCGGTATGGACAAGCCCCCGGCACAGGATCGTCGTTACGTAGAGAGTATAGGCCAGCATGGGCCCGTCCCGCAGCCATGCTCCGGACAGGCCGGAAATCACCGCCAGAACCAGCAGCGTCCCCATATGCAGGCCATAAAGCGCCGATCGCCTCGCCTCGTCGTGGACAAGGGCGGCGGGCCGCCACAGGGCGGCCTCCTCCAGGCGGATCTTGTGCTGCGACGACAGGCGCAGAAGGATGGTCACCGGCTGGGCCTCGGGCAGGATCAGGCGGGCCACGTGCAGACGCCCCGCCACCTCGAGGTCCCGGTTGGGGATGCTGCGCCCCAGCCGCGTCTCGGTCAGCCCGGGACCGTAGACCCGGACGTCGTCCATATCCGGCTCACCGAAGGCGAGAAGCCACTCGGCGGGTTGCCCCGAGGGGCGCATCACCTGAAAGCGGAGCCAGATGGTGCCGGTGGTGATGGCGGGAAAGCCGGGGGAAAAGGGCTTGTCCGCCACCTCGTCCGCCGCGGCGGAACCGTCGTCGCCGGTATAGGCGGTCAGCCGGCCGGAGAGTGGAAAGGACGCGGCATCCCCCGCCAGAACCAGAGGCGCTCCCTCGCTTGCTCCGGCCAGTCCGGGCAGCAGCAGGCACAGCACCGCCAGGGCGCGCAAGAGCCACCCGCTCCACCGGCGATCCCCATGCTGGCGCGTCATCAAGCCCCTCTCCAGGCCCAAGCCCGGGGAGACCATAACAACATTCGAGAATATTTCGCCACACCCCGTCGCATACCCCCGGCACCCCATAGAAAAAGGGCCCGGAGAAACTCCGGACCCTTGATCTTTTCGGCTTTTGGCCGACCCAGATTAACGCTTGGAGAACTGGGTCGAACGACGGGCCTTGTGCTTGCCGTACTTCTTGCGCTCGACCACGCGGGGATCGCGGGTGAGGAAGCCGCCGGCCTTCAACGCCGGGCGGTGCGCCGGGTCGAAATAGGTCAGCGCGCGGCTGATGCCGTGACGCAGAGCGCCGGCCTGACCCGACAGACCACCACCGGTGACGGTGCAGTGCACGTCGAACTGGTTCTCGACGCGGGCAGCCTCGAACGGCTGGTTGATGATCATGCGCAGCACCGGGCGGGCGAAGTACACCGGCAGTTCGCGACCGTTGACGATGATCTTGCCGGAACCGGGCTTGATCCACACACGGGCAACGGCATTCTTGCGCTTGCCGGTGGCATAGGCGCGGCCCTGGGCGTCAACCTTGCGCTCGTGCACAGGGTGGGCCTGGACCGGCGAGGCGGCCTTCAGGTCGGCCAAGCTGGAGAGATCGGCCATGGGACTACCTCTTGTTTTTCGGGTTCATGGCCGCAACGTCCACCACCTCGGGCGCCTGCGCCTCGTGCGGATGGGCGGGGCCGGCGTAGACGCGCAGGTTCTTCATCTGCTGACGGCCGAGCGGACCACGGGTGATCATGCGCTCCACGGCCTTTTCGATGACCCGCTCGGGGAAGCGGCCGGACAGCAGCTGACCCATGGTACGGTCCTTGATGCCGCCGGGATGGCCGGTATGCCAGTAGAAGCGCTTGTCGGCGAGCTTGTTGCCGGTCAGCTTGACCTTCTCGGCATTGACGATAATCACGTTATCGCCCATGTCCACGTGCGGGGTGTAGGTCGGCAGATGCTTGCCGCGCAGGCGCATCGAAACGATGCTGGCCAGGCGGCCGAGCACGACGCCGTCCGCGTCGATCACGACCCACTTCTTCTCAACTTCGGACGGTTTGGCGTTAAAGGTCTTCATGGCACCCACGGCAAAACCAGTTGGCGTCACCCCGAAAAGCCGGGGCGTCGAGGGCGCGGAGTATGCCACAGCACGCGCCCAAGTCAACACCATTTAAGTCGTGTTATTTCAATACGTTAGTAACGAGGTATTAAAATACCGCGCGCAAACTCGGCTCTGCGCCTTGGAAACACCCGCCTTCTGAAGGCTGGTTCCGATCGGCATCAGCTCTCCTTGGGCAACGAGAAGCTGAACGTGCTGCCCTCGCCCGGTACGGATTCCACCCAGATGCGCCCGCCGTGGCGTTCGACGATCTTCTTGCAGATGGCAAGGCCGATGCCGGTACCTTCATAGGCCCCACGGTCATGCAGGCGCTGGAACACCATGAAGATGCGGCTGAAGTGATCGGGGGCGATGCCGATACCGTTGTCCTTTACCGCGAACACCCATTCTCCCTGGCGCTCGCCACAGGAGAGAGTGACGACGGGGGCGCGGTCGGGGGCGCGGTATTTAAGGGCATTGGCGATCAGGTTCTGGTACAGGCGGACCAATTCCCCCGAATTCCCGCTCACCGTCGGGCAATGGGAGGGCCGCTCGATCCTGGCGTGGCATTCGCCGACGGTGGCGCCGAGATTGGCGATGGCGATTCCGACGACCTCGGCCATGGCAACCGGCGCCCTTACCGGGTCGGCGTGGCCGATCCGCGAATATTCCAGCAGGTCGTGGATGAGGGCATCCATCCGCCGGGCACCATCGACGGCAAAGGCGATGTATTCCTGGCAATCGTCGGCCAAGCTGTCGCCGAGACGGCGTTTCAATAGCGACAGGTAGGAGCTGATCATCCGCAACGGTTCGCGCAAATCGTGGGACGCGACGTAGGCGAATTGCTGCAACTCGTCATTGGAACGGGCCAGATCGGCCAGCGCCTTTTCGATCTCCATCTGGGTCTGGCGGCGCTCGGTGACGTCACGGGAAAATACCGCGATCTGCGTCACGAGGCCGAGACCATCGCAGATGGGATAGATGCGGTTATCGAACACGCGGCCGTCGCGTTCATCATGGGTGTGCAGAGGAGCGCCGGTCCGGATGACCTCGTCGAACTGCGCGCGTCTTGTGGCGGCGATATCGGGCGGCAGCAGATCGAAGAAGGATTTACCCAGCAAATCCTCGGGGTCCAGATCGAACCGCACCGTCAGGGCTTCGTTGGCGGTCAGAATGACCCCGTCGCAGTTCATCAGGAACGCGGCGTCGATGGTCGCGTTCATCAGGGCGTGGGAAATTTCCTCGCTGTCACGCAGGTGCTCCTCGATCCGCTTGCGCTCGACGATTCCGGCGAGGGTACTGGCGAACATCAGCAGGAAACGTTCCTCGTCCTCGTCGAAACGGTGCCCATGCGCCACGTAGGTGTTGAGGACCCCCAGCACCTCGCCCCCGGACTTGATCGGAGCGCAGTAATGGCCGTGTTCCGGCATGCCGTCATAGGACGTCTCGTGGCGGTGATCGACGCAGCTCGTGAATATCTCGGTCCCGGTCGCCCCGACACGGCCGCACAGGCATTGGCCGAGCTGGACGGTGGCGCAAGTCCGGGCGATCGCCGGGGGAAGATTGCGCTGGGACGCGATGCGCAGATTTCCCCGGGCGTGGTCGACCAGGAAGATGCAGCCCCGGTCCTCCAGGCGCAGCCAGGGCAGCGCCAGCAATTCCTCGAGCGCCTTGTCGAGAATGGCTTCCAACGGCGCGTTTTCCAGCGACTGCCGCAGAACGCTTTCCATGGTGGCGGTGATCGCCAGATTGCGGGCGACCATTTCCTCGGCGTGAAGGCGGCGGCTGATATCGCGGAAGACATTGACCGCCCCCGCCAGCACGCCATTGTGGTAGATGGGAGCCGTGGTGAACTCGACCGGCACGGAACTGCCGTCCTGACGCCAATAGGCATCCGATTCCACATGGCGCCTCACGCCGTCGCGCAAGGTCTGGTACAGCGGGCAGTCCTCGGCCCGGTGCTCGCTGCCGTTGGCATGGTGGTGGTGGGCCAGGGCGTGCAGGCTGGCGCCCACGGCCTCCTCGCCGCCAAGACCGAGAATATCCCGCCCGGCCTGGTTGATGAAGGTGATGCGCCCCCCCAGATCGACGCCACAGACCCCCTCGCCCGCCGAGGACAGGATGAGTTCGCTGCGTTGGCGGGCCGACTCCGCCTCTTCCCGCGATTGCAGAAGTTCGGCGGTGTAGAGCGCATCCCGGCGGGCCGAGGCGCCGGCCAGGGCCATCTGACGCCGCCAGAAGCGATGAATCAGCCAGGACGACAGATTGATCGTCAGCATGACGATGGCGGCCAGAAGGGCCAGATTGCGGCTGTCCTGCCGCCAGTCGGCCAGATAATCCTCGGTGGCGAGGCCGATGGTGACGTAGAGCGGGTATCCGGGCACCTTCCGGTTGAGATAAAGCCGCTCGATCCCATCGACGCCGGACAGGGCGGTATAGGGGCCGGTGCTCTTGCCGGTGCGCAGCCATTCGCGGAAGGCGTCCGACACGCTGGTATTGCCGATGGTGCTGCCGAACCCGTCGGGTTCCGGGTAGCGGGCCACCAGGACGGCATCCTGATCGCGCAGGGCCACCAATCCCTTGGAGCCGATGTCGAGGGCGGCGAAGGTCTTGACGAATTGCTCGATGGCCACGGCGGCGTGAATCTGCCCGGCCAGCGTTCCGTCGGGATTATCGATGCGGCGGCCGAGGATAATGGCCCACTTCCCCGAAACCCGGCCCAGCAACGGCTTGGAAATGACCAGTCCCGCCCCGGGGTCGTCGCGCAGGACGCGGAAATGGGGCCGGTCGGCCACATTGACCTTCGCATTCGGCGCTTCGTTGGCGACATATCGGGTTTCGCCCTGAACGTCGATGATGCGAAGGCCTAGAACTTCAGGCAGACGGGCATCGTTGCGGGCGAGGATCGCCACGATCCCGGCCGGATCGGCCCCGCCCTTGGCGAACTGCTCGGCGACCTCGTCGCGGGCCGACAGCAGAGCCAGATCGACCCGGCCGAGGAAACCGGCAATGTTCTGCTCGAGGATCCGCGACAGATTGCTCAATGCCACGGCCGCCTGCTCGCTGTCGCGGGTCCGGTTGCGGTCGATCACCACGGCGATCAAGCCTGCGACAAGCAGGTTGATTATCACGACCCCGACGAACAGACGCCTGGAGAGTTGTCTTGCGGCAGTCATCTGCACGTTGATTTGATAGTGATCAGTTATGATTGTCGCCGCCTGAAAGGCCTGGATGAGCTTTGAAGCGAGTCCGATTTGAGCGACGTCGCCTCAAAGCGGAATATACCGGCATAACTCCATACAATCCGACAGAAAATTAAGCTGCGGCATGCCCGTAGCCCCGTCAAAATCGGCACGACGATGCGGCGCTGTCCCGTCGCCCTTTCCGAACCGCAGACGGAGGCCGGAAGGCCGGAGGCGCTCGGACAGACGGATTATTGAAGCTTGGCGCGGGGGTCGTAGCCGTGGCGCGGCCCCCATTTCTCCACCAATTGACGGAAATCGGCATCGTCGGGCAGCACCACGGACAGGGTGACCAGCTGGTCGCCGCGTGTCCCATGGGGGCCGGCGATCCCCTTGCCCTTGAGGCGCAGCACGGCGCCGGTGTTGGAGCCCGGCGGCACCGTCACCATCACCTTGCCGTCGATGGTGGGGACCGGCACCTTGCCGCCCATCACCGCCTCCTGCACCGTCACCGGCAGGTCGAGCAGCACGTCCTGGTCGCGGCGCTTGAAATAAGCATGCTCCTCCACCTTCAGCTCGATGAAGGCGTCGCCGGGAATTGCCCCGTCGTCGACGCCGTGGCCCTGGCCCTTGAGGCGGAGCGTCTGGCCGTCGCCGCTGCCCGGCGGAATACGCACCTCGACGGTGCGCCCCGACATCAGGGTCACCCGCTTGGTCCCGCCCGCCGCCGCATCGAGAAAGGAGATGGTGAGAGTGTGACGCACGTCGCCGCCCCGCGTCTTGGTCTTGGCGTGGGCCTGGGCCTGTCCCTTCTGCTTGCGGCGGAACAGTTCGGCCAGGATATCGTCGACGTTTTCACCGAAGCCGCCGAACCCGGCCTTGGAGCCGGCGCCGCCCCCGGCCCCCGGCCCGGCGCCGGGACCCGAGCGCGAACGCCAGGCGCGGCGTTTGGGCGTGCCGGAGGCGTCGATCTCGCCGGCATCGAACTGGGCGCGCTTGGCCGGATCGGAGAGGAAGTCGTAGGCGGCGGAAATATCCTTGAACCGCGACTCGGCCTTGGCATCGCCGGGGTTGAGGTCGGGATGCAGTTCCCGCGCCAGGGCGCGGTAGGTCTTCTTGATCTCGTCGTCGGAAGCGGTGCGGGCCACGCCCAGCACCAGATAAGGGTCCTTCACCGCGTCATCATCCCGGCTGCAATAAAATAAAGGCGGCACCGCCAACCCGTGACCATGCCGCCCTTTCGGTTAAGGAACCGTGACCTAATTCGCCACGCTCCACGATCCGTCGGGCTGCTTGCAGGCGGTGCCGTTGACCGCCTCCTCCTTGCCGTCGACGATGATGGTCGATTTGTACTCGCGGCAGGTCTTGCCGCTGGAATCCTTGCTCTCGCTCACCGGCGTGATGGTGCCGGAATTGCCCGACTGGGGATTGCTCCAGGCGACGGTCTCGCCCACCGGCGCGTCCTTGGCCTTGTCCTCGGCCTTTCCCGCCTCTTCCTTGTCGGCCTTGTCCAGCTTCTTGCCCAGTTCCGAGCCGGCATAGGCGCCCGCCGCCGCGCCCACCGCGGTCATCAGCACCTTGCCGATGCCGCCGCCGAACTGCGAGCCCAGCAGGCCGCCGCCGACGCCGCCCAGGATGGCGCCGCCGGTCTGGCCCAGCTTGGCGTTCTCGCAGCCGGCCAGCAGCGACAGGGCGAGAAGGGCGGAAACGATCCTGGGAACATGAGTGCGCATGGCTGTCTCGATGAAAAAGAGGTATGCGATGAAACGTCTACCATATGACCTTGAATCTGGGCATTTTGAGGGCGATACGTCAACACCCGCCGGTGAGAGTAATGTCCGCACCCGAAGCCGATCCCCTGGTCCTGTTCCACAAATGGATGGCCGAGGCCGAGGCGCACGAGCCCAACGACCCCAACGCCATGGCCCTGGCCACCGCCGACGCGGAAGGCCGCCCCAGCGTGCGCATGGTGCTGCTGAAGGGCGTGGACGAGGCCGGCTTCGTGTTCTTCACCAATCTGGAAAGCCGCAAGGGCCGTGAACTGGCGGCCAATCCCCATGCGGCGCTGTGCCTGCACTGGAAAAGCCTGAAGCGCCAGATCCGGGCCGAGGGCGACATCACCCCGGTCCCCGACGCCGAGGCCGACGCCTATTTCGCCACCCGGGCGCGGGCCAGCCAGATCGGCGCCTGGGCCTCGATCCAGTCGCGGCCGCTCAACGGCCGGTTCGAACTGGAGAAGCGGGTGGGCGAGTTCGCCGCCAAGTTCGGCCTGGGCAAGGTGCCGCGCCCGCCCCACTGGTCGGGTTTCCGCCTGCTGCCCCGGCGCATCGAGTTCTGGCACGACCGGCCGTTCCGCCTGCACGACCGCTTCGCCTATATGCGTGGGGAGGACGGCTGGCGGGTGGAGCACCTGTATCCATGAGCACCACCGACAATCCTGATCGGCTGATGAAGCTGGCGACCTATGCTTCCACCGCGACCGCCGCCCTGCTGATCGCCGTCAAGCTGGCCGCCTGGATGGCCACCGGCTCGGTGGCGCTGCTGTCCACCCTGATCGATTCCACCCTGGATCTCGCCGCCTCGGCGCTGAACCTGATGGCGGTGCGCCATGCCCTGGTGCCGGCCGACGACGACCACCGCTTCGGCCACGGCAAGGCCGAGGCCCTGGCCGGAATGGGCCAGGCCGCCTTCGTGGTGGGTTCCGGTGGCTTCCTGCTGGCCGAGGCCGGCAACCGCATGGTCCACCCCCAGCCGGTCAGCCACGGCGAATGGGGTATCGCGGTGATGGTGTTCTCCATCCTCGCCACCTTCGCCCTGGTGGGGTTCCAGCGCATGGTTGCCAAGCGCACCGGTTCCCTGGCCATTTCCGCCGATTCGCTCCACTACACCGGCGACCTGCTGATCAATGCCAGCGTCATCGTCTCGCTGCTGCTGGCGGCGGGAACCAACTGGCCGCTGGCCGACCCGCTGTTCGCCATCGGCATCGGCGGCTGGCTGATGATCAATGCCTGGCAGATTTTCCGCCTCTCGCTGGATACCCTGATGGACAAGGAACTGCCGGAAGCCGACCGCGAACGCATCCGCGCCATCGTCACCGCCCATCCCGGCGTGCAGGATCACCACGACCTGCGCACCCGCACCTCGGGGCGCCAGGGCTTCATCCAGTTTCACCTGGAACTGCCCGGCCACCTGCCGCTGGTCGAGGCGCACCGCATCTCCGACGATGTGGAAAAGTCCATCTTGGCGGAATTCCCCGGCTTCGACGTGATCATCCACGAGGACCCGGCCGGCGTCCGGGAAAGCCGGACGGAGTTCCGCTGACCCTGCCGCTACGCCCCGGAAAAGGGATGTCAGGCGTGGCCGGCGTCGGACGACAGCAGGCCGACGTCGATACCCAGCTTGTGGATGGCCTGCTCGTACTTATGCTCGAGATCGCGGCTGAACAGCAGGGCCGGGTCGGCGGGCACGGTCAGCCAGGCGTTTTCGCGGATTTCCGAATCCAACTGCCCCGATCCCCAGCCGGCATAGCCCAGGGCCAGCAGGCTTTCCCGCGGCCCGGTGCCGTCGGCCATGGCGCGCAGCACGTCCACCGTAGCGGTGAGCGCCACGTCGCCCTCGACGACCATGGTGTTCTCGTGCAGGTAATCGGCCGAGTGCAGCACGAAGCCGCGCCCGCTTTCCACCGGCCCGCCGAAATGGATGCGGATCTCGTCGCAGACCGGCGTGGGCGGAATATCCAACTGCTCCAGCAATTGCGGGAAGGTCAGCCCGCCGAACAGCTTGTTGACGACGATGCCCATGGCTCCGTCGGCGTTGTGGGCGCAGAGATAGACGACGGCGCGGGCGAAGCGCGGGTCCTCCATCTGGGGCATGGCGATCAGGATTTGGCCGGCCAGATAGCCGGAGGTTTTCTGTGTAGGCATGCCCTTCAGATATTCTGGAGACGCTCTGAAAGCAAGCCCGCTCGCCTCAATCCTGCAGGCTGGACAGGAAGGCCCAGAGATTTTTCCACTCCTCGGGGGTCTTGGCCTTCATGATCTCGATGTCGTCATGCTTGCGCTTGCCCGACAGGAAATTGTCCACCTGGGTCTTGAGATAGCCGATGTGCTGCGGCGCGATGGCCGGCTTCTTCAGGCGGCCCTGGCCCTTGTTGCCGTGGCAGGGTCCGCAATCGGCGGCATAGAAGGTCTTGCCCGCCTCGATGTCGCCCGGCTCGCGCGGGATCTGCAACACCTTCTTCATGATCTGCAGGCGGGCATAGCCGTCGGCGGGCATGTTGGCCGGCGGCTTGGTCTCCAGCTTGACCTCGGACAGAAAGCGGGTGACGTCCAGCACGTCGCGCTCGGACAGTTCACGGTCCACCGCGAAGGGGATCATGGGGATGTTCTCGCGCTCGCGGCTTTTGAACTTACGCATCTGCTCGGCCAGATAATCGGCGTTCAGGCCGCCCAGGCGGGGATAGGAACCGCCGCCGCCGCCATTGCCCAATTCGCCGTGGCAGCCGGCGCAGATGCGCATGACGTCCATGGCGTTGTCCTTGTCGTACACGTAGGGTTCGCCCTTGATCATGATCGGCGCCTGCTGGGCCTGGGCGGCTCCCGCCGCCGCGAGCAGCCCGGCCACCACCAGCGCCGCCAGTCCCTTCGCCCTACCGATCCTCATGGCCCGCCCTCCGATATCACGCCGATGGGGCACTGGTTACGTTCGCCGGACGGGCTTTGCATTGAGCAAGGTCAAGTCACGGGCCTTCGCCCTGTGCTTAGGTCCCGTCCCCTCAACCAGGAAGACCGCCATGAAACGCATCGCCATTTCCGCCCTGATGGTTCTCGCCGCCACCCCCGCCCTGGCCCTGGACTGGGGCAGCGTTCCGGCCAAGGAGGTGACGCTGTTCTACCCCGGCCAATCGTCGCTGGAATGGGTGCTGTCGGGCGACCACGGCGGCGCGCCCAAGGTGAAGAGCGGCAAGGCCTGCAAGGAGTGCCACCTGGGCGAGGAAAAGGACATGGGCACCACCCTGGTGTCCGGCTCCAAGAACGAGCCGGCTCCCATTCCGGGCAAGCCGGCCTTCATCCCCGCCACGGTCAAGGTGGCCCAGGAAGGCGGCAAGCTGCACGTCCGCCTGGAGTTCAAGGAAGGCACCCAGCCCAATTCCAAGATGGACCCCGACTTCCCCACCAAGGTCACCATGATGCTGGACGACGGCAAGCTGCCCGAGGCGGCCCAGGCCGGCTGCTGGGGCACCTGCCACGAGGACGCGGCCAAGATGCCGGCCGCCGGCGCGGCCGAACGGACAAAGTACCTGAACCGCACCCGCGCCAAGCCGGGCCGCCAGGGTGCCGGCGACGAGCTGGTGGCCGCCGCCGAACTGGAGAAGATGCAGTCCTCGGGGCAGTTGATGGAGTATTGGCAGGCCCGCCTGAAGCCGGGCGCGGCGGCGGTGGCCGTGGGCGGCACCATCTTCGACAAGCGGGCGGAAGCCAAGCCCTCGCCGGTCACCGCCGAAGCCACCCTGGCCGGCGACACCTGGACGGTAACGCTGAGCCGCCCGCTGTCCGCCCCCGCCCCGTTCAAGGCCATCGAGGCGGGCAAGACCTACAACGTGGGCTTCGCCATCCATGCCGGCCATACCGCCCGGCGGTTTCACTATGTGTCGCTGGAGCACACCCTGGTGCTGGACAAGGGCGACGCCGACCTGATCGCGGTGAAGAAGTAGAAAAATCAGGGCAAATACGGCGGCGGGAGGCTAGGCCTCCCGCTTGCTGGCCTTGACCAGATCGCCGATGGACACCAGACCCAGCACCACCCCGTCCTTGACCACGGGGATGTGGCGGCAACGGGTCTCGGTCATGATGTCGAGGATTTCCTCGACCTTGTCGTCGCTGCCGCAGGCGACCACGTCGCGGCTCATGGCGTCGCTTACCGACAAGGTGATGAGGTCTCCTCCCTGCCGCGCGAAGGCCCGCGCGATCTCGCGCTCGGACAGGATGCCGACGATGCCGCCGGTACGGTCGGAGCAGATCAGCGCTCCGATGTTCTTTTCCAGCAGCTGGGACGCCGCTTCGCGCAACGAGGCACCGGGCTCGATCTCATAGATCGTGTGCCCCTTGATGGCCAGAACCTCGGAAATTCGCATGGTCTACCCCTCTCGCCAGACAGTTTGCCTCATACGGCAGACATAACAGCCCAATACGAATGGATTATCCAAAGATAGGTAATAGACCGTATCCGCCTTGATAACAAAATGCAAACACGCCCCCCCCAAGTGGGGGTGGTGCGACCAGGGATTAAAGGCCACCATGGCGATAGAAACGGGCGGATGGGCTGCGCCATGGATACCAAGGATACCACCATCACCTATCGCTTCGCCATGGATGGCGGCACCGTGGAAACGGTATCCCTGACCATGCGGCACGGCGATTTCCTGATCGAGCCGTCGGCGGAGGCCCTTCCCGCCTGGACGGCCCTGTCGTTTCATTCCTGCCGGGACTGCCCGCTATCCCCCGAGGACGGAGCGGTCTGCCCGTTCGCCCGCGTGTTGTCGGGCTTCATCGAGCGCTTCGATTGCTACGATTCCTTCCAGATGGCGGATGTGGAGGTGATCACGCCGCAGCGGACCATCTCGTCCCGCCGTTCGCTGCAGCAGGGCATGGCGTCGCTGGTCGGATTGGCCGGCGCGGCATCGGGCTGTCCCCGCCTGGCCTTCTTCCGCCCCATGGCCCGCTTTCACCTGCCCTTTGCCACCGAGGAGGAAACGCTGTTCCGTACCTTTTCCACGTTCCTGCTGGGCCGCTATCTGCAAGAAGGCGGCAACGGAATGGTCGGCGTGGACGTGGAAGGGCTGCGCGGGCACAGCGCGGCGACGGAGAAGGTCAACCAGGGCATGGCGGACCGCATCCGCGCCGCCTTCACCAAGGATGCGGTGATCAACGCCATCGTCATCCTCGACATCTTCGCCCAGGCGGTCCCCTACGTGGTCAACGACGCCCTGGCGGAACTGCGCTATCTCTACGGCCTTGACCGGCCTCAAGGCTCCTGACCGGCGACTATGACTTTTTGGGGGGATCATACCCCCCCAATAAGGATCGCCCCATGACCAATTCCCTTGCCGGCAAGACCGCCGTCGTCACCGGTGCCAGCAGCGGCATCGGCCTCGCCATCGCCGAACGCTTCCTGGCCGAAGGCGCCAAGGTCGCCGTGTTCGCCCGCAACGCCGCCGCCCTGGCCGAGATCGCCAAGGGCCGCGAGGATTCCGTGCTGGTGGTGACCGGCGACGTCACCAGCCAGGCCGATCAGGACCGTCTGGTGGCCGAGACGGTCAAGCGCTTCGGCGGCGTCGACATCGTGGTGCCCAATGCCGGCATCGCCAAGGTGGTGCCGTTCGAGCAGAGCGACGCGGCGGCCATCGACCACCAGTTCGGCGTCAACTTCACCGGCGCGGTGCAGACGGTGCGCGGCTTCCTGCCCCATATCCGCAAGGGCGGCTCGGTGCTGTTCGTCACCACCTTCCTGACCCAGGTGGGCTTCCCCGGCCTGGCCATCTACAGCGCCAGCAAGGCGGCGCTGAAGTCGTTCTCCCAGACCCTGGCGGCGGAACTGGCCCCCAAAGGCATCCGCGTCAACGCGGTGGCCCCCGGCCCCATCGCCACTCCCATCTGGGGCGGCATCGGCCTGCCGGCCGACGTGCTGCAGGCGGTGGCCACCCAGGTGACGGCGCGCCTGATGCCGGGTGCCTTCGGCGAGCCCGGCGACATCGCCGCCACCGCCGCCTTCCTGTGCTCGGATGCCGCCAAGAATATCTGGGGCCAGGAAATCGTGGTCGACGGCGGCTACACCATCGGCTGAGTCCGGCGGGCGGGGGCCGTCCCGGACGGCCCCCGCCCGGTTTCCTCGAGAATGGCGGATCAGTGAGAGCCGGTTTCCGGCGACGGCCGGGTCTGCAGCGCCTCCAGCCCGCGGGTGGGGGCCGAGGCCGCCAGGGCGCGGGCATAGGCGGCGCGATTGCCCAGCAGCCGGTCGGCCAGATCCATCTCCAGCTTGCCGTCGCCACGCCGGGACGGCGGACAGGTATCGCGCAGGCGATAGCGCAGTTCGGTGTCGTCGATACCGGTACCGCGCCACACCGCCAGGGTCTCGGTCGGCTTGCCCGGCAGGATGCCGCGCCCGGCCGCCTCGACCAGTTGCGCCGCGCTCTGGGTGGCGCCGCCGGTACAGATGACCGGCAACACCCCCAGTCCATGCAGGGCATAGCCCGACGGCGCATGAAAGCGCGACCAGGTCAGGGTGATCTCGCCATCGTTGGGCAGGCGCACCACCGTCTGGACGGTCCCCTTGCCATAGGAATTGGTGCCGACCACCACGGCCCGCCCCGCGTCCTGCAGGGCCGAGGCGACGATTTCGGCGGCCGAGGCCGAGCGGCCGTCCACCAGCACCACCAGCGGCAGGTCCTCGCCGATATCGCCGGGCTTGGCCTCGAAGCTGTTGGCGGCGGCGGGATGGCGGCCCTTGGTGGAGATGATGGTGCCCTCGGCGACGAACAGGTCGACCACCGCCACCGCCTTGTCCAGCAGGCCGCCGGGATTGCCGCGCAGGTCGAGCACCACGCCCTGCAGCCCGGCGCCCAGGCGGTCGCGGACCTCCTTCAACTGGTTTTCCAGGCTGTAGGCGGTGCGCTGGTTGAAGCTGGTGATCTTGAAATGGGCGATGCCGCCGGCAACGGCATTGCTTACCGTCTGGGGAACGATCAGCGAACGGCGCAGGGTGAACTGCAGCGGCTGGCTGCCCCGGCGCAGCGCCAGAACCAGTTCGGTGGCGACGGCGCCGCGCAGCTTGTTGGAAATGTCGGAACGGTCCAGCCCCTTGACCGTCTCGCCGTCGATGGCGGTGATGATGTCGCCGGCCCTGAGGCCCAGCTTGGCGGCGGGACCGTCGTCGACCACCTCGACGATGCGGGCCTCACCGTCGATCAGGTCGAACTTGATGCCGATGCCGCCGAAGCCCGAGCGGTTGGAGCGATGTTCCCTGGCCTCCTTGGCTCCGGCATAGCGCGAAAACAGGTCGGCCTTGCCCAGCGCGCCCTCGAACACCGCCTGATACAGGCGCTCGGCATCGGCGTCACGCAGCCGCTCCGACACCTGGGAGGCTTCCAGCGCCGCGTTGACGGTAATGCGCGCCCAGCCCACCGTATCGTCGGGCGGAGCGGCGGGATAATCGGCCACCACCTTTTCAGGGGTGGCGAGGCGCAGCCGCCCCTGGTCCAGGGTGACGGCCAGTTGCGGGTCGATCTCGGCCAGTCCGCGCAGCCCGTCCAGCGCGATGGTCTGGGCGGTGACCGGCTGCAGGTGGCGCTCGACGATGGCGTCGAAGCCGAAGGCGATGGTGCGCTCCGCCTCGCCCGCCACCCAGCCGGCGGCGGCAGGATCGGACAGAAGGGAAAGTACCAGGGCGAACCCGGCCCCCATGGGCTTGGATCGGCTCGTGGCGGCGATCATGCGCAAGGCCGGGTCCGCCGATACATGATTTTCAGCGCCCCTTGTGCCGCTTGGCGCCGGGGCGGAACGGCTTGGCGCCAGGACGCGGCGGGCGGGACGACGGGCGGGGCGGACGCTCGCCACCCTCCAGCTTGAATACCATGGAACCGGTGAGCGTGTTGGCCTCGGCCAGCACCACCTCCAGCTTCTGGCCCAGTTGGAAGGTCTTGCGGGTGCGCTTGCCCACCAGACAGTGGTGGACCTCGTCGTGGACGTAGAAATCCTCGGGCAGGGTGGAGATGGGCACCAGCCCATCGGCGCCGGTGCCGTCCAGGGTGACGAACAGGCCGAAGCGGGTCACCCCCGACACCTTGCCGCTGAACGAGGCTCCCACCCGGTCCGACAGGAAGGCGGTAACGTAGCGGTCCACCGCTTCGCGCTCGGCTACCGCCGCGCGCCGTTCCGTCACCGAAATGTGCTCGCCCCACTCGGCGAATTCTGCGACTGCATCCGCAGGCAGGGCGCCTTCGCCCAGATGCAGGCCGGCGATCAGCGCCCGGTGGACCAGCAAATCGGCATAGCGGCGGATAGGCGAGGTGAAGTGGGCATAGCGCGCCAGCCCCAGGCCGAAATGGCCGATATTCTCGGGGCTGTACTGGGCCTGGGCCTGGGAGCGCAGGATCACCTCGCTGACCAGATGGGAATTGGCGGTGTCGGCCACCGCCTCCAGGATGCGGTTGAAATGGGCGGGGCGCAGCACCTGACCCTTGGCCAGCTTCAAATCCAGCGACGACAGGAATTCCCGCAGGCCCTCCAGCTTCTCCTGGCTGGGCAGATCGTGGATACGGTACATGCAGGGCTTGTGGACCTTTTCCAAGGTCTCGGCGGCGCAGACGTTGGCCATGATCATGAAGTCCTCGATCAGCCGGTGGCTGTCGAAGCGCTCCCGCTCGGTGATGGACTCCACCTTGCCCTCGGGGGTGATGATCACCTTGCGCTCGGGAATGTCGAGTTCGAGGACACCGCGTTCCTTGCGCTCGCGGAACAAGGCCGCCCAGGCGCCGTACAGCGGCTCGATCACGTTCGGCAGCAGGGGCGCCGTCTTCTCGTCGGGAGTGCCGTCCTTGGCCGCCTGCACCTGGGTATAGGTGAGACGCGCCACCGAACGCATCATTCCGCGCACGAAACGATGCCGCAGCTTGTTGCCCAGGGCGTCCAGCCAGAAATGCACCGCCATGCACGGGCGGTCCTCGTCGGGCTTCAACGAACACCAGCCGTTGGACAGTTCCTCGGGCAGCATGGGCACCACCCGGTCGGGGAAATAGACCGAGTTGCCGCGCTTGAACGCTTCCTTGTCCAGCGCGTCGCCGGGCCGCACGTACCAGGAGACGTCGGCGATGGCGACCATGCAGTGCCAGCCGCCGGCATTCTTGGGATCGGGATCGGGTTCGGCGAATACCGCGTCGTCGAAGTCGCGCGCATCCTCGCCGTCGATGGTGACCAGCGGAATGGAGCGCAGGTCGGTGCGGTCGCCCAGGGGAGCCGGCCCTTCGGCGGCGGCCTGCTTCAGGGCGGCCTCGGGGAACTCGAAGGGAATGTCGTTGGTGTGGATGGCCACCAGACTGACCGAGCGCGGCGCGCCCAGAAGGCCCATGCGCTCCTTCACCGAAGCCGAGCGCAGGCCGTAGAGCCGCCCCGGCATGATGTCGGCCAGCACCAGTTCGCCCGCCTTGGCGTCGAGGGATTCGCCCCTCGGCACCATGTACTCGGCCTTCTCCTTGCGCGAGGTGGGGCGGATACGGCCGGTGCCGTCGGGATTGGGCTCGAACACGCCGAGCACGCGGGCGCGCGCCTCGCCGATGATGCGGATGGCGCGGGCCTCGTAGACGTCCTCGCCCCTGATCCGCTTCAGCTTGGCCAGCACCCGGTCGCCGACGCCCACCGCCGCCTCGCCGGGGCGGAACGGCGCCATGAAGATGCGCGGCGGACGGCCCTCGCCCTCGTAGTTCAACGGTCGCGCCAGCAATTCGCCGTCGGCATCGGTGCCGATGATCTCCACCACGCCGACATCGGGCAGGGTGCCGGGGCTGGCGAAGCGCCGCTTCTGGCCGCGCTCGACGGCGCCCTCGCGCTCCAGTTCCTTCAAGATGGCCTTGAGGTCGATCTTGTCCGAGCCCCTCAGGTTGAAGGCCCGCGCCAGTTCGCGCTTGCCCACCCGTCCCGGCTGGGAACGGATGAAGTCGAGGATTTCCTGCTTGGACGGAATGGGGACGATCTTGGGCTTTTTCATCCCGTCAGCCTATAGCCCGGCGGCGCCGGGGGCAAGGGAAGCCCCTTGACGGGCATCAAGGGGCCGGCCATGCCACCCATGCTCTGATGACGCAGTCCCTGGAGAGAACCCCATGCCCGCCCCCCAAGTGTTCCGCTGCACCCTGGACGACCCGCAAGCCGAGGCCACCTTCCGGCGCTTCACCGCCGCCATCTGCGGCGAGACCGGCCACGGCCGCCACGCCGTGCTGACCTACGGCGCCGACGGTCCCCGCTGCCTGTTGCAGAACAGCGGACGCTGCCTGGACGCCGGCACCCCCTGGCGCATGACCCGCGAAGTGCTGTTCCCGGTGCTGATGTTCGACGACGGCATCGAATGGGTCGCCATGTTCCCCATGGACGACTGGCAGATGCGCTGCGACGCGGCGCTGCAGGCCTCGTTCAACGACACCCGCTCGTGGTCGCGCCTGCTGGCCGACGAACTGCTGGCCGAACTGCCCACGGTGCCCCACCTGATCGTTTCGCGCTGAGTTCACCGCGTACCGAACCCGCCGACCGGCGCGGCCGGTAGTTCCCACGCTTGACGGGGCGGCGCCACCCGTCTACTCAATCTTCCAAATCGTCACGCCCCGAGTGGAGAGCCCCATGGCCTCGTACCAGTACGTCTACGTGATGAGAGTACTTTCCTAATTAATTGACTTTAAACGATATTTTGATACGATACGTCCTAGACAGGCTCTGGACAGGTACGGCAGATCAAGCACTTACGCGCCCGACCTAGACAGAATCTGGACAGAAAGGACGTGGGCCATGCCTCTCCGCGCGGTGATGGGCTTTGCCGCCGGCAAGCGTTACATCCGCGAAAGCCAGGTGTTCAAGGGTAAGCTGCCCGTCGCCAAGGTGGCCCGCGAGGAGTTCACGCCCCAGGAATACCGCAAGCTGCACACCTTTGCGCGGCAGTGGGTCAAGGATACGCGCACCGAACGGAACATCTGGTTTCGCACGATGGCCTACAATTTCGTGTTGGTGATGACCAACACCGGCATGCGGCCTTCCGAAGCGCGGAATCTGCTCTGGCGCGATGTGTCCTTGCAGACGGACAAGCAGGGGCGGGAGTTCGTCCGTCTCAGCGTGCGCGGCAAGGGCAAGCACCGCAACCTTGTCGCGGCCAACAACGTCGCCACCTATTTCGAGCGCATCCGTGCCATCAGCAAGGCGACGGGACCCGATGATCATGTGTTCTCGACCGATGAGGGGAAGGAGGCGCGTACCCTCTATCACTCTCTGGTCGAAAGCCTGTTGACCGAGTCCAAGTTGCTGCACAGCTCCTCGGGCAGCAGGCGCAGCACCTATTGCTTCCGCCACACCTACGCCACCTTCCGCCTCACGGAAGGGGTAGACGTGTATTTCCTCGCGAAGCAGATGGGCACATCCGTCAAGATGATCGAGGACCACTACGGCCACGTCACGCCCGTCAAGAATGCGGATCGCATTCTTCAGGGATTGCCTGGCTGGGAACCGATCCAGCCGTCTCCCACGGAATCGCGCTGAAGCGCGATGGTTTTTCGCACGGGGCCGAGGCCCCGCTTTTGATCAACCTTGGCTGCGCGCAGCCATCCGTCTTTCCCTTTTGCTGGGCGTGGGCCTGTAGGCCCATAAGCGACCGGCTTTTTCGGTCCAGCCCGCCGAGTTCGGCGGCGGACCATGCCTAGTTAAGTGCGATCCTGCCAAAAGCCCGGATAGACGAACGCGCCTCTGATCCGTTCGCAATCGGCTTCGGACACGCCTTCCCCACGCGCCGTTTCGTACCAGCCCTGTTCGACCGTCGCCGCCATGTCGCGGATGATGCTTTCGGCTTCGCCTTGATCCAGCAGGAAACGGGCGCTTTGCGACAGCAGATTCCGCGCATTCGCAAAGCGGCCCTGATCGCCGCAGACCATTGCCAAATCGCGGCGATCCATGCTGACCGGGTTTTGCGGCGTCAGATCGTAGACCGGCGATAGCTTCCATTCCGCGCCAGGAGCGATGACGGCGTGATTGCGCGGGTGGTCGTCGGCGTTGGAGATCAGGGCGTTGAAGCACATGCGGCGGAACAATTCGCCGGCATCCTTCTTGGGAGTCGCTGAAATGCGCCGCAACTCTTCGGCCAGAGCGACATAGGACCATTTGTCGCGCGACTGGTTCGTGTCCTCGGTCCGCAAGATAGTCAAGCCACTCACCATGCGGGCACGGCGGTAGCCACTCATGCCCTTCTCGCGGTCGAAGCGCTTGACCAGCAGAACATCCCGCCCAGCGACGGTGGCGATCTTGCTGGCCTCGGGCGTAATGCCGCACCGCTGGGCCAGCACCAACATCGCCCGCTCGACCCGCGCGTTGTTCCAGCGATCATCGAAGCGCCCGAACTTGGCGAGCCAAAGCCCGTCCTCGTCCTCCACCACCGCTTTTGGGCGCGCGCCGCCCATGGATGTGCCGATGAGCATCAGTTCCTTGATCTGCTCATGCGTGACCTCATCCGGCAGCTTCTCGTCGGCGACAACGGCATCGGCGATGGATTGCAAGGTCTCCAGGGCGAGCGTCTTGTTAAAGCGGCGCAGAGGCGCGGGCGGCGTGGCCCCCAGTCCGAATCCCAACGCCCCAGCCCTGTCGTCGGGCGAATTGAGCAGGTAATCAAGCTCGCCAAGCTGGCCGCCCACATGCCGCTCGATGAGGCGGCGGCCCCAATAGTCGGGGCCGGCATCGCGTAGTGCGCCGAACACGCCCTTGAGGGCCGTGGTCTCAAACGTGCCCCTTTGCAGCTTGAGTTCAACCGGATCGATATCAACGGCATTGGGCCGGTCGAGGTAGCTCTGGCCGTAAACAAAGCGGCCGAGCGGATTGCCGCGCCGATCTTCGGCCAACTCGAACCGCCCAGCGGTGACGAAGCTCGTCTCCCCCGGCAGCATGATATAGACGTAGCACTCCGCGCGGCTGGGCCTAGAAATCATCGCTCAGCCCCTTGCGTTGACGCGGACGCTTTTTCTCGCGGGCGAGTGCTAAAGACCGGCCACGCTCGTCGTGAGTCGGATCGGCGACCGTATCCATCTGATCCAACAGGCCATACACCCAGAGAAGGGCGACATAGGCGGCGGCGCTGCTGGAAGGCTTGCCTTTCTCGGCATCAAGAATGACCCTTGGGCCAGTCCCAATCTTTTCGGCGACTTCAGCCACAGTCAGATTGCGCCGCGTCCGCGCGGTACGCAAATCCGTGCCAAGGCGGCGAAGCGCGATCTCCACCGCGTGGGGGGGGCTCATTAAAAGCTGGTTGCGTGCAGCCATGTTTCCTCAAGAGCGTAGAATCGATAAATTCATGCTCTTGAGAGCATATTCAAGCATACTTAATAAGTCAATAATATGCTCTTGAGAGCATATTATGCGATATAAAAAGCTCTTGAATGTCAATATGACTTATCAGAAGGAGGCTCCTTTTGCCCAATTAGGGCAGTAGCTTTTGGTGGAATTCGAGATGGCTTGGTCCGCGCCCCCCTTGCGGCTATGCCGTGCGTAAGGGTACCCAAACGCGCCGTCGGCAGCACGCTCCTGCTGAAGGGGCTGGAGGCGGATGTCGTGGTGGTCCTCAACGCCCACACGCTCAATGCCAAAAACCTCTATGTCGCCATGACGCGCGGATCGAGGCTGCTGACGGTGTGCTCGCCGAGGCCTGAATTGAAGCCGAAGCAGTAAGTGTCTGTGCGTCGAAAGAGGCGGACAAACCTTCTATCACCTCCATGCCACAACAAGAACTGATTGAAAATCGTGGTCATTAGAGTCAGAAAGGAATAGGGGATTTGGCGGTTAAATTCACCTTGATGGTTGTGCTGGGGAATGAGGTGGCGGATGACTTATATATGGACACCAGAGCTGCGTGAGCTTTTTGATGCGCTTCGGAGATATAAGAGGGCAATGGAGAGATACTCCAGAGCAACCCCATCAATAGATGAGGCAAAAGCCGAGTTAAATTCAGCCATCTCGGGCGTTCAAGAAATTATACTAAAGAAGCATATTGCAGATATGCTAGAGGACGCCACTGAACACACAGGCGATACCGATGCCAGCAAAACAGGACATCAGTTTGCCAAGCGAAGGCCAACAGAATTAATTAAAGATGATATATTTTCATTTGAACTATCCCTAATGAATAATTTTGGATACAGCAAATCATCAGCTAGACGCCTTCTAAAAAGGGCGGCAATTCTTGACACTCTCATTTCCGGGCACGAGATTGGCGACGCGGCAACAAATTTCGCTGAGACGGCAAACAATGCTATCGAGCAAGTAGATGAAGCAAGGGGGATGCCCCGAAAAATTAGAAAGCCGAGAAAGCGCGACATCCTTCGAGGGACGTTGTCTCTTGGGCTCGGGATTGGGGTTGTTGCGGCAAACACGCAATTCCCTCCAACAATGGGCTTCAGCTACGCCGTCGGGTGCGTTGCAGCACACCAAGGCATACGTGATCTTGTCGGCGAAAAAGACTAGACAGGCACAAAATGTAGTGCTATCTGGTCTGGGCATGAATATAGATGGGAATCATGCGCGGCGTGATTATGGCGTTCTAAAAGCCATAGAGGCTGCTTGGGATTGGCCGCTATCGTCAACGCGGCCCCTGACTCCCGTGGAAAAGACACGCCTTAAACACGCATCTGAGTTTGGCTCAATGTTGAGTGCGACGGCGGTCGGTGGCGTTTCCACGCTGAATGCTTGCCCCGCCCTCACGGCCTGTGTCGCGGGTGGCGTTTCCGCAGTAGCGGGATACTATCTTGGAAGTGCTCTCTGGAAAATCTGGTCAGCACGCATCCACCCTCCCACTCCATCAGTCGATTAGCGCCCCTAATAACCTATCCTGCAAATAGCTATGGGCAGGCTGGCTAGCTGTGTCGAGGGGTCAATCGCATGGTGTGCAGCCCCATTCCCGCCGCGCCAGTTCGCGGCGGATGCGGCGCTGGTTGGTGAACGCGATGGTATGTTCGTCGCATAGAACCGGCAGCCGGAACAGCTCCATGGTCACCTCGTGATCGAGGCGCAGCAGCTCCGCCCGCGTCAGGTGGTAAAGCTCGCTCATCGTGTATTCCTTCATCGTCGCCTCCCTTGGTTCGGGCCACGCCCATGGCGGCCTTCCGGCAGGCACAGCGCCGAAGGAGGCGGGCCGCATCGTCTGCGACCGGAACGAAGAGAAGGAGGCCCGCTCGAGGGCCTTGCGGCTATGACGCCGACGCAAAGGCGCACCCTTGCCGGATCAAGGCCGCTATGGGCTGGGCGGAATTGGGAACGACGTTGATGGAATTGCCGGTGGGCGGTTTGGCCTACCGTCTGTGGCCGGGCGACTACATGGTGATCACCAGCCAGCGCCTTGCTGGCATGAGCCGTGTCATCGGCGGCCCCGACAGCGAGCAGGCCCGCCGCGACGACGAGAAAGCCAAGTTCTATACGGAGCGGGCCAAGGAGCTGCGGGCCGAACGGGAGCGGATCGGGCAAGAGCGGGAGGAAAAGGCCGAGCTTCGCCCTGGCGAAGCTCCCAAGACCGCCAGGCAGCACATGGCGGTCAACCGAGCGCAGGAAGCCGAGAAGCGACAACGCCAGCAGCAGGCGCGCACCGAGCATTCCGGCCAACGAGAAGGCAAGCGCGAGGCCAATTCCGAGTCCCCGCGCGTGGCCAGCCGCGAAATCTCGCGCGTCCTTGCCCGCGTCTTCCCATTCCACCATGGCATCGTCCCAGCCCTGATAATCGCCTTGGGTCAGGAAGCGGCGCAGGGTGAACAGGCTTGGATTATCCATCGTCGCAACGAGGTGGAGGATCAACCCCTTGATGAAATTGCGCGCCGACTCGTCCCAATGGGCGTCGCGCGGATCGGTGGACACCACCAGCCCTTCGGCCAGCAGCTCGGCATCGTTGACCACTGACGGGCTGTCGGGATCGAGCAGCGCGAGAGGATTGAGGCCCGCGCGCAGTTCGTCGGGCACATCGGCGACGCCGAAGGGATCGAGCACGAAGACCGGCTGGCCCATCCCTTCGCAGCCTTCCGCACCGCCCCCGCGTCGTGCCGCCGTCAGGGTGGCATTCTCCCCCTTGGGATCGAGACAGACCACCGAGCCAGGATAAAGGCAGAGGTTGGGAATGATGGCGCTGGTTCCTTTGCCCGACCGGCTTCCCGCGATGGTCACGAAATGCCGGTCATCGTCGAGGCCCAAGGGCACGCAATCGGCAAACTGCGCGGCGCGCCACAGGCTCTCCAGCGCATTGACCCGCTCGGCCCGCTCCAGCGGCGGCAGCCTGGACGCCTCGACGGCGCTCAGAGCCGCACCGCCGCGCTCATACAGATCGGCCAGAACGGGCCAAGTCTCGGACGCCGGAATCGCCCCGACGAACAACGACGCCCCACCGGCATAGGCCAACCTTTCCACGGCGGCAGGCGCTTCCCACGCCGCCGAGGCGAGTGGAACGTCTGTCGAAATGCCGAGGCCGCGCGGAAGGGTGAACATGGAAGACGCCTCCCGCTCGCCTCGATCAGGTTGACGCTTCGTCTAGGAGCTTGGCAAGTAGGCTTACGAACGCAATGAATTCGAGGGCACGTTCAGGATCGTCTTTCAGAAATCCGTGTGCGCGGGGATTCCGGAGGCCCGAAACAGCACCAGAGAACATTTGCATAAAGCCTTTTTGCTCATCCTTGTCGGACTGACTGGCAAGATCGTTGAACTTAAGCACGGGAGCATTGGGGGAAAACGCTTTTTCCATGAGCGATGTGCCATCGATTTCAAGGCCGCTGCGAAGCCGAACAAGCCCATTAAGGGCTTTAACAGCAGCCTCGACTGCATTGGCATAGTGGCCGTCTGTATACAGCCGCGATGCCGCTCGAGAGATTTCAGAGTGAAGGTCAAGCCCTTGATAAGCGCGGATCGAATTACCCGCCGCAGGGGCATCAACTTCTCCCACTTTTTCTTTCAAAATATCGAGAGCAGATTTCAAGTTAGACAACAAAGACATTACAGCCTTGGTTATGTCAGGAAGACGCGCGCGGAAACTTCTATCATATCCAGCAAATAGCGCCATTGAATAGAAGCTCAAGCCATCCACAGCATATCGATTATATTCGATTGAATTGTGGCCATATATCCCAATAAGCGTATCATTTATCTTATTTACATGACCGCACAAGACATCATCACCATTTTCCTCGGTCAAAGAATTTAGATTCAGCTGCGCAAGCTCAGCTATTCTCTTTTCAAGACGAGGTATCGCTTGCCTCATTTGTTCGGGAGACAACTGCGCTGGCAGCGGGATAGCTTGGGGAGGCGGTTTTCGTGCCACTGGCTGACTCCGGATGCGACATGATAATTTGACGCGAATTTTAGGGGCAGAATATCATTGCAATCAACGCCAATTAGAATTTACTCACCGAGTCAAATTACCTTTTCGGGTGGTCATCAGGCGGCAAATACCCCTATTTTTCATCAGTTTGCGGGAACCCCACGGCGTTGCCCTGAGGTTCCCAGCAAGAGGCTTCCTCCCAGTTTCCTCTCTGCCGCTACGCTTGGTTCGTGCAACCGGGTCCCTGCGAAGTCCTCTTGCTCCCTCCTGACCCAGTCTCGCCGACGGGCAGGGGGCCGCAGTCGCGTTCCCCCATTCCCAAGGAAGAAAGAGGCCGCTAGGTGTAAGATGACCGTTCGCCCTCTTGCCGAATAAAGCTGGCTGTGCTTCAACACAGGCTTTCTCGGCTATCTATCCGATCCGCCCGCCGCACTTTAGGCGGAGGACCGTGACAGGTAGCTTGGCAAAGCCGGTCGCTGCACTGTCGCAGCTTCATGGAGGAAACCCTGTACCGCCATCTTATGTCCGAATTTGCGAAAATCAGGTCCGCCGTCGTGTGGGCTGATGCGCGTTTTTCGGCCAAACGGTCTGGACAGTTTCTGGACAGGTCGTTTTCAGGCGAAATTATGAAAGGAAATCAATAAGATGGCGAGCTATCAGTACGTCTACGTCATGAAGAACCTGACCAAGGCCTATCCCGGCGGGAAGGAAATCATGAAGGGGCTGACCCTCAGCTTCCTGCCCGGCGCCAAGATCGGCGTGCTGGGTGTCAACGGCGCCGGCAAGTCGACCCTCTTGAAGATCATGGCCGGCATCGACAAGGAATACGGCGGCGAGGCCTGGGCGGCCGAGGGCGTCAAGATCGGCTATCTGGCGCAGGAGCCCCACCTCGACCCCAATAAGGACGTCATGGGCAACGTCATGGAGGCGGTGGCCGAGACCAAGGCGCTGCTGGACCGTTTCGAGGAAGTCTCGGCCAAGTTCGCCGAGGAACTGACCGACGATGAGATGAACGCCCTGATCGCCGAGCAGGGCGATCTGCAGGAAAAGATCGATCATCTCAACGCCTGGGACCTGACGCGGACCATCGAGATCGCCATGGACGCGCTGCGCTGCCCGCCGGGCGACGCCGACGTCACCTTGCTGTCGGGCGGCGAGCGCCGCCGTGTGGCGCTCTGCCGCCTGCTGCTGTCCCACCCCGACATGCTGCTGCTGGACGAACCCACCAACCACCTGGACGCCGAATCCGTGGCGTGGCTCGAGCGCTTCCTCGAGGATTATTCCGGCACCGTGGTGATGATCACCCACGATCGCTACTTCCTGGACAACGTCACCGGCTGGATTCTGGAACTGGAGCGCGGCCACGGCATTCCTTACGAGGGCAACTACACCTCGTGGCTGGAGCAGAAGGGCAAGCGCCTGGAGCAGGAAGAGCGGGAAGAGACCGCCCGCATGCGCGCCATCCGCGACGAGCTGGAATGGGTGCGGTCCTCGCCTAAGGCCCGCCAGACCAAGAGCAAGGCCCGTATCAGCGCCTTCGAGGATCTGGTCGCCAAGTCCCAGGAAAAGGCCACCGGCCCCGCCGTCATCAGCATTCCGCCCGGACCGCGCCTGGGCGGCAAGGTGATCGAGGCCGAGAACGTCTCCAAGGCGTTCGGCGACAACCTGCTGTACGAGAACCTGAACTTCCGCCTTCCCCCCGGCGGCATCGTCGGCATCATCGGCCCCAACGGCGCCGGCAAGACCACCTTGTTCCGCATGATCACCGGCCAGGAGCAGCCCACCAGCGGCAGCTTCACCGTGGGCGAGACCGTGGTGCTGGGCTATGTGGATCAGAGCCGCGATTCGCTGGACCCCGACAAGACCGCCTTCGAGGAAATCTCCGACGGCCAGGAAGAGATCGACCTGGGCAAGCGCAAGATCAATTCCCGCGCCTATGCCGGCCTGTTCAACTTCAAGGGCGCCGACCAGCAGAAGAAGGTGGGCGTGCTGTCGGGCGGCGAGCGCAACCGCGTGCACCTCGCCAAGATGCTGAGCCGCCCCGCCAACGTCATCTTGCTGGACGAACCCACCAACGACCTGGATGTGGAAACGCTCTCGGCCCTGGAAGACGCCCTGGCCGAGTTCCCCGGCTGCGCCGTGGTGATCAGCCACGATCGCTTCTTCCTGGACCGCATCGCCACCCACATCCTGGCCTTCGAGGGCGATTCCCAGGTGGTGTGGTTCGAGGGCAACTACCAGGATTACGAGGCCGACCGTCACCGCCGCCTGGGCACCGACGCCGACCAGCCCCACCGCATCAAGTACAAGCCGCTGAAGCGCTAGGCGAAACGGCATGTCGAAGCACACGGTCATCGCCGCCGCCTGCGCCCTGCTGCTGGCGGCGGGAACCGGCGCCTGGTTCCTGTCGGGCCGCCCGCCGGCCTCGGGCGGTGACGAACTGGCGGCGGTGCCGGGCGACGGTCTGGTCACCTTCGCCCGCATCCAGACCGAGATGAACCGCGCCGGCGCCGGCCGGCCGGCGCTTCCCGCCGACGCCAACGCCGACAAGCTGGAAGCCATCGGCGGCGCGCTGCGCGAATTCCTGGCCGGCAACACGGTCAAGGCGTCCAACATGCTGGACGACATCGACACCGAAATCGACCTGCGCGTGCCCACCGACGAGCAGGTGGAGGCCGACCCGCTGCTGGCCGACAAGGAGGAATGGCTGATCAGCTATTTCGAATTGCTGCCCGACGCCCCCCAGGGCAAGGGAGTCAAGGCCGACACCTATGTCTTCATCCGCTACGCCCTGACGCTTCGGCGGGTCGAGGCGGTGCTGCTGGCCGAGACCATGCCGTCCACCAAGGGCTACGATCTGGTGGCCCGCAAGTCCGAGCCCGAGCCGTCGGTGTTCGACGGCATGAACCTGCGCTTTCCCTGCCGCATGGCCGCCAGCCATCGCGCCCTGCTGGAAGAGACCGCCAAGCGCCTGGGGCCGCTGCAGGGCGGGCCGCTGACCGACTGCCCGACCCCAAAGGGCCGCGACGCCGACTTCAACCTGCTGGAACACATCGCCCGCGACCCAGCCGGGGCGCTGACCGCCGGGGCGGCCGGCAACGGCCACCTGCCGCGTGATCTCAAGACCCCGCTGATGACCGCCGCCGCCAAGGGCAGCCTGGCCGACATCACCAAGGCCATGGACGCCGGCGCCGATCCCCACCGGGCCGACGCGCGCGGCCACACCGCGCTCCACTACCTGCTGGGCAATCAATCCCTGTCGCCCGCCGACCGGGCCCTGGCGGTCAAGCTGCTATACTGATGCCCCCCTCCCTTGAAGGGACTTCGTGCCGCCCCAAACTGTTAAGGGGAGAACCCGGAGTTCCGATCCCAAGGGAGGGTGCCCATGATCGTCAAGACAATCCTGAAGTCCAAGGCCCGCGGCGCGGGCATCATCTCGGTCACCCCCGACGCCAGCGTCGGCGACGCCGCCCGGCTGCTGGCCCAGCATAAGATCGGCGCGGTACTGGTCATGAACGGCGACCGGGTGGCCGGCATCTTGTCGGAACGCGACATCGTGCGCGGTCTGGCAGAGGCGGTCGACGTGTGCATCACCGCCAAGGTCCGCGACCTGATGACCGCCGATGTCTTCGTCTGCCACCAGGACGACACCGTCGAGCGCCTGATGGAAATCATGACCGCCAAACGCATCCGTCACCTGCCGGTGGTGGACGGCAACGGCGATGTGGCGGGCATCGTCACCATCGGCGACGTGGTGAAGTCCCGGCTGGACGAAACCAAGATGGAAGCGGAAAGCCTGCGCGACTACGTGATGGCGGGACGCTGAGGATTTTCGGACCGATCCGACCTCCCCGTCGCGACGGGGAGGCGTTCGCGCGTCTGCGCTTCAGCGCACCTGCCACTCGGGCGCCGGGCCGGAGGACAGGCCGAAGCGGAAATGCGGGCACTCGCCATCCCGATCCTCGTGCCCTTCCAGCCGAGCCGAGGCATTGCAGCAACGCTCCAGCGTGAAGTAGCGGCAGGCGTTGCAGCGGATGGCGATGAAGGGCCGGTCCGGAAGAGCCGTGGTGGCGAGCATGTACGTAGTTCCCCCAGTAACGCCCGATGATTTACCCGAACCAGCGAACCGGCTCAATCGGGTTTACACCCGAAACGGGCTTAATTTTCCCGCCTTATACCTTTGTGCCGCCGGGCCTTCTGTGAAGATACTCACATTGGAGTAATTTTAGAGACACCTTCATCAGGCGGCGGCGGTGATACCCTTGAGGACGTTCCGCAGTTCCTGGCGCTGGGCCTGCCATTCCGCCTCCTCCTCCCGCTCGCGGCGGCGGATTTCCGGGCGGTCGCGGACCTGATGCAGGTAGCGCATGAGATAGGGCATGTGGGCGGCCCGCTCCTGTTCGGTACGGCCCAGATTGGTGATGAAGCGCTCGAGAAAGAAGGTGGTGACCCGACCGAACACCCGGTGGGCGGTCAGGGTCAGGAACTCGCCCCAATGGCCGGCATATTGCTGGTGGGCGAGCAGCAGGTAATCGCGCAGCGCCCCTTCCCGCGCCGTCTGCTGGAAGACCCGGGGCTCCATCTCCTGCTCGTACAGGTCGTGGCAACGCTGCCAGGCGGCGTGCAGCCCCCCGGCCAGATCGCGGGTGGGGTCGAACAGGGATTTCAGCGTCTCGATCTCGGTATTGCCGATGCGCGGCAGGTCGTAGGCCTCGGGCGAGGGCGGCTGCAGCATGTCGCGCAGCGCCCTGGTGGTCTCCTTGACCTGGAAGACGCGGCTGCCGTCGTCCTTGACGCGCTCCACCAGTTTCAACTCGTCCCAGGCCATCCGCCAGCGTTCCAGCATATCGTCGGCCAAGGCGTTATCCACGTAATCCCAGAAGCTGTCGCCGTCCACCGTCCGCCAGTCGCAGCGGGTGGTCATCTGGCGCAGCAGGCGGCTTTTCAGCAGTTCCGGCATGATCAGGCGCTCGACCGCCCGCCGCAAGGGGGGCACGAAGTCGGGCGACAGAACGAAAGGCAGCGGCAGACTGTGGTGGAAGGCGGGATTGTGCTTGTGAAACACCACCAGCACCTCCTCCATGCGCCGGGCCACCGCCTCGGCGCACAGGGCCTCGAACGAGTCGAAACCACCGCGCGGCCGGGGCAGTTCGGCCTGGATGTAGTTCAGGCGGGTCAGCAGATGGGCCAGATGGGGCGGCAGGCTGTATTCCACGTCCTGCTGTGGCGGGGCCTTGGCCGTAGACGGCGGCGGCCCGGACGGCGCCGGCGGCAGGGGCCGCTGATCGGCGGCGGGAGCCATCCGTCGGCCCATGGCGTTGTCCTCGGTCAAAATGTGATCCATCAGGGACGTCCTTATGAAACCCAGCAAAGTGGTGGCGATGTCGCGCCTGGTGTCGGAATCGGTGGCGACCAGATAGCGTCGCCGCAACAGATGGATACGGTCGGCCACCGCGTCATGGCTGTCGCGATGGGCGTAGAAGCTGGGGCAGCCGATGCCGGACAGCAGGTTTTCCTCGCGACTGAAATGGTCGGCGATCAGCCCGACCAGATCGCGCATCACGGCGCCGGTCCCCGGCTCGTCTCCGGCCTCCAGGCAGGCTTCGAAGCCGTTGATCAGGTCAATCAGCGCCCGATGATCGGCATCCAGGTCGGGAACGCCAATGGACATGGCGTCCTGCCATTGAATGGCCATCTCCTTGCCCCTATCGAGTAAGTAGCATGCAAGTTACCGCATGCCCAACCGACCCCATAACAGAGATCAGAACCTGGACATACCATGGTATGTAGAGGCTTTACCCCTCATACCAATGTGTGAATATCGATAATGTTCTTTATCGCGTCTTCATGTAGCAAGTTGTGATACTCGCGACAATCGGGTCCATACCTGAATACTGGGTCATATGGCGCAAGAATATATGCTCTTTCTGCTAGAGATACTTGGCGAACCGAGCCTCTTGCACCGCCGGAGCGGGCGTGTACCCTGGTCTCGGTCGTCAATGCGCGGGAGGGAAACGTGGGTACCATCTATGTCGCCAGGAGCAAGGGGCTGCAGACCTGGGGGGCCGATGTGGGCCTGGGCAAGAATCTCTACGCCATCGGCTATGTGGAGGACGGTACGCCGGAAGAAGTCCTGGCCGCCGGTCTGGCGGGCGAGAAGGACTGGGTGCTGGTCAAGGCCCAGGACGCCGCCGAGGGCGTCGACGAGGCCGCCCTGCTGGAACGCCTGGGCCGCAAGGAGAAGCTGGTCGACCCCACCTATTACCCCCGCATCCGGGGCGCCCGGGGCCTGGTCAAGGTGGACCCGGTCAAGGTCGAGAATTCCATGCGCATCCGCAAGGCCCTGGAAACCGGCCAGGAGCCCAAGGAGATCAAGGTCAAGCCGGCCGATATCGCCCAGTACCTGATCAATAACGCCCTGGGATAAGGCGAGAGGCTAAAGCAGCCTCTGGCGGATATGGGCCAGCAGGCCCGCCGCCCCCGCCTCGATCATGTCCAGAACCCGCTCGAAGCCGTCGCCCTGGCCGTAATAGGGATCGGGAACGTCCCGCAGTTCCAACTGCGGGGCGAAGGACAGGAACAGCGCCAGCCGCTCGCGGTATTCGGGCGGGCAGGCCCGCTCCATCAGGTCCATGTGCCCCCGGTCCATGGCCAGCAGCAGATCGAATTCGTCGAAATCGGTTTTCGTCAACTGACGGGCCCGCAGATGCTTCAGCTCGAAGCCCCGCCGCCGCGCCGCCTCGGTGGAGCGGCGGTCGGGCGGCTCTCCCACGTGATAGGCGTGGGTACCGGCCGAATCGACGCCGATGCGACCGGCCAATCCCTCGGCCTCCACCAGGGCGCGGAACACTCCTTCGGCGGTGGGCGAACGGCAGATGTTGCCGGTGCAGACGAACAGAACCTTGACCACGGACACCACTCCCAGCCTGCGGATGCGCACCCCCGGCACGGGGGCGGGCGAATGGTACGTCAGGCGGTTCCCGGGGTCAAAACATCCGCCCGCTGGCCGGCCCACCGCCACGCCAGCAAGGCGTTGCAGGCCTCCGTCGCCAGGGCTGCGCGGCGCTTGGTCTCCGCCCCCAGGCCGGGCGGCAGCAGCCGGGCCAGAGCGGGCGAGGATTGCATGTCGAGAGCCAGCACGATCCGCTGCGTATCGCCCGGATTCTCCACGCGATGGGGAAAGGTGAAGTCGCCGGCCCAGGGCTGGCCCTCGGCATAGGCCACCGCCTGATGCCCCAGCAGGGTCACGGCGCCGGCCGGCGCATGGACCGGCACCAGGACCCGGCATTCCTCGTGGTGGATGGCCTGGGCCTCGAAGTGCCAGTCGAGCAGCCCCCTCGGCCCCTGCCGCAGGATGTGGACGCCGCGGACGACGGCGGGCAGCCGCGAGATCAGGTCGGAGACCATCGGCATCTCCGCCAGCAGCGGCGTGGGCTTCCCCGCCCCCATGCCGTCGCGCTCCATCAGCGCCATGGCCGTCCAGCTTCCGTCGATGGAACCGAAGCAGGTGCGCGCCTCTTCCCCGGCACTGGCGTCCAGGCGGTCGAACTGGACGGTCAGAGCCTCGGCATCGCAGGCGATGTCCACGGGGCCATGCAGGACCAGACCGCTATGGAGGGTGACGGACTGCCAGGGGTGCAACGGCTCCGGGGCGGAGCGGACGCTCACACGGGACAAGCATGCCGACATCACGTCTTCTCCGTTGATCAAAACAGCATAAGAAATACCATAAGATAATAAATTACAAAATGCAGCAGCTTAAGATTGCAGCCCTTCCCCTTGACCCAAAGGGGACGGCTCGGGTTCGATAGGGCATCGCCAGCCGGCCGGAGATTTCCCATGCCCGCCCTTCCCAAGGAAGGTTCCATCGTCGTGTTGACCGGAGCCGGAATTTCCAAGGAATCCGGCCTGGATACCTTCCGCGACAAGGACGGCATCTGGTCCAGGGTGCGCCTGGAGGACGTGGCGACTCCCGACGGCTTCCGCCGCGACCCGGCCAGGGTGCACGCCTTCTACAACGCCCGGCGGCGCAGTCTGGCGGAAGGCGACATCCATCCCAACCCGGCCCACCAGGCCCTGGCGCGGCTAGAGATGGAATGGCCGGGCGACGTCCTGGTGGTCACCCAGAACATCGACGACCTGCACGAGCGGGCGGGATCGGGGAACCTGATTCACATGCATGGCGAGTTGCTGAAGATCCGTTGCCAGAAATGCGCCAGCCCGTTCGCCTGGACCGGGGATCTGGGGCTCGAGGACAAGTGCCCCGATTGCCACCGGGTGGGCAGCCTGCGCCCCCATGTGGTGTGGTTCGGCGAGATGCCGCTGGATATGGAACGCATCTTCGAGGCGCTGGAGGACTGCGCCCTGTTCGTCTCCATCGGCACGTCGGGCCATGTCTACCCGGCGGCCGGCTTCGTCCAGACGGTCCGCGCCCGGGGCCGCGCCCACACCGTCGAGCTCAATCTCGAGCCCTCGGAGGGTGCTTCGCTGTTCCGTGAAACCCGCATGGGGCCTGCGTCGCGGCTGGTTCCCGCCTTCGTCGAAGAGCTGTTGTCACGCTAACCGCTCTTGACTCCTGGCCCGATATCAGTAGCCATGTGGCCCTGATGTCCAGAGTGCGATGACGTCGGGTCACCACCCGATGTCTGAATCGCCCTCTGATCTGTTGATCGGAAACGGATTCAGCCATGGGCGGGGCGCTCTCGCGTCCCGCCCATGGCATCCGGCTCCAGGGGGGACACCTGATATGACGGCCCATGGCGGAGACGGAAAGTCCCGCAACGTCGCCGGCCTGATGCTCGCCGCCATCGGCGTGGTGTTCGGCGACATCGGCACCAGCCCGCTCTACGCCATGAAGGAAACCTTCAGCGGCCCGCATGCCGTCGCCATGGACCGCGGCAACATCCTGGGCGTGCTGTCCCTGGTGTTCTGGGCCATCACCATCATCGTGTCGTTCAAGTACGTCATCATCATCATGCGCGCCGACAACCGGGGCGAAGGCGGCTCGCTGGCCCTGCTGGCCCTGGTCAGCCACGCGGCCGAGAACAACCGGCGCCTGTCGCTGCTGGTCAGCGCGCTCGGCATCTTCGCCGCCGCCCTGTTCTATGGCGATTCCATCATCACCCCGGCTATTTCGGTATTGTCGGCGGTGGAGGGCCTGCAGGTCGCCGCCCCCCATCTCGAGCAATGGGTGGTGCCGCTGACGCTGGGCATTCTGTTCGTGCTGTTCGCCATCCAGAGCCACGGCACCGATCTGGTGGGCAAGATGTTCGGCCCCGTCATGCTGGTGTGGTTCCTGACGCTGGCCATCTTGGGGATTCGCAATCTGGCCCACGCGCCGAGCGTGCTGGCGGCGCTCAGCCCCCATTACGCCATCTCGTTCCTGTTCCGCGAGGGCTGGCATGCCTTCCTGGCGCTGGGTTCGGTGGTGCTGGCGGTGACCGGCGCCGAGGCGCTTTACACCGATATGGGCCATTTCGGCCGCCTGCCCATCCGGCTGGCCTGGTACATCCTGGTGCTGCCGGCGCTGGTCCTGAACTATTTCGGCCAGGGCGCCCTGCTGATTCACGACCCCGAGGCCATCGCCAACCCATTCTTCAATCTGGCGCCCAGCCATCTGGCGCTGCCGCTGGTGATCCTGGCCACCATGGCGACGGTGATCGCCTCGCAGGCGGTGATTTCCGGCGCCTTCTCGGTGACCCGCCAGGCCATCCAGCTCGGCTTCCTGCCGCGCATGGAGATCATCCACACCTCGGAAGAGGAGATGGGGCAGATCTACCTGCCCTTCGTGAACTGGCTGCTGATGACCATGGTGATGATCCTGGTGATCGGCTTCAAGACGTCCTCCAATCTGGCCGCCGCCTACGGCGTGGCGGTGACCGGCACCATGGTCATCGACGCCCTGCTGGTCGGCACGGTGATGCTGCTGATCTGGAAGTGGAATCCCCGCAAGGTGAAGATCCTGATCGGCGGCTTCCTGGTGGTCGATCTGGCGTTCTTCCTGGCCAATTCCGTCAAGATTCCCGACGGCGGCTGGTTCCCGCTGGTGGTCGGCGGCCTGATCTTCACCCTGTTGACCACCTGGAAGGACGGCCGCAGGCGCCTGCTGGCCCGCCTCAAGGCCGATGCCCTGCCGGTCGAGGATTTCCTGGCCTCGCTGTCCGACCGGGTGCCGCGCGTGCCGGGTACCGCCGTGTTCCTGACCGGCACCTCCGAGGGCGTGCCCATCGCCCTGCTGCACAACATGAAGCACAACAAGATCGTCCACGAGCGCGTCGTGCTGTTGACCGTGATCGTCGAGGAAGTGCCCTTCGTCCCCGAGGAGCGGCGCCTGGAGAATCATCTGCTGGCGCCCAACTTCCACCGGCTGTTCCTGCGCTACGGTTTCATGGAAAGCCCCAACATCCCCAAGGCGCTGGCCCATGCCCGCACCGACCAGTTGGGCTTTTTCTACGAGCCCATGTCGGTGTCCTACTTCGTCTCGCGCGAGACGCTGCTGCCCTCGGAGCGGCCGGGCCTCAAGGGGCTGCGCGACAACCTGTTCGCCACCCTGGCCCGCATGGCGACCAGCGCCATGGACTTCTTTCACCTCCCCAGCAATCGCGTCGTCGAGCTGGGCAGCCAGATCGAGATCTAGGCGATGGAAGCCGCGCCCGCCGAAAAAGCCGGGGTCAAGCGCCTCGGCACCCTGTCGCTGGCCGCCATCGGCGCGGTGTTCGGCGATATCGGCACCAGTCCGCTCTATACGCTCAAGGAATGCTTCGATCCCAATCACGGCATCGCCTCCTCGGCGGAAAACGTCATCGGCATCGCGTCCCTGGTGTTCTGGGCCATCATCCTGGTGGTCACCTTCAAATACCTGCTGTTCGTCATGCGCGCCGACAACCGGGGCGAGGGCGGCATCCTCGCCCTGCTGGCCCTGGCGGTGCGCGCCACCGGCGGCGACCGCGGAATGGTGGGGCCGCTGGTGGCTCTGGGCCTGTTCGGCGCCGCCCTGTTCATCGGCGACGGCATGATCACCCCGGCCATCTCGGTGCTGGCGGCGGTGGAAGGCTTCGAGGTGGGAAGTCCGGGCTTCGCCCCCTTCGTCGTGCCGCTGACCCTGGCGGTACTGATCGCTCTGTTCGCCGTCCAGAACCGCAACACCGAACTGGCCGATCGCCTGTTCGGTCCGGTGATGGTGGTGTGGTTCCTGATCATCGGCCTGCTGGGACTGGCCCAGATCATCGAGTATCCCGCCATCCTGGCGGCGTTCAACCCGCTGCGGGGCGCCACCTTCCTGATCACCCACGGCTGGCTGAGCGTCATGGTCCTGGGCGTGGTGGTGCTGGCGGTGACCGGCGGCGAGGCGCTTTACGCCGATATGGGCCGCTTCGGCAAGCTGCCCATCCAGATGGCGTGGTTCGTCCTGGTGCTGCCCGCCCTGGTGCTGAACTATTTCGGTCAGGCGGCGCTGATCCTGGAAGACCCGGCGGCGGCCCGCAATCCCTTCTATCTGCTGGCACCGGACTGGGCGCTGTATCCCATGGTGATCCTGGCCATCCTGGCCACGGTGATCGCCAGCCAGGCGGTGATCGCCGGCATCTTCTCCCTGTCGCGCCAGGCGGTGCAACTGGGCTATTCGCCCCGCCTGGACATCCGCCATCTGTCCGACGAGGAAGAGGGACAGATTTACGTGCCGCGCGCCAATTGGGGCCTGCTGCTCGGCATCGTCGTGCTGGTGGTCGGCTTCAAGAATTCCAGCCATCTGGCCGCCGCCTACGGCATCGCGGTGACCGGCACCATGGCCGCCACCACCGTCCTGGCCCTGGTGGTGGCGCGGCGTTCGTGGAAGTGGCCGCTGGGCCTGTGCATCGCGCTCGGCACCGTGTTCCTGGCGGTGGATCTGGGCTTCCTGGGCGCCAACCTGCTGAAGGTCACCCATGGCGGCTGGTTCCCGCTGGCGGTGGGGTTCGGCATGCTGCTGCTGATGGCCACCTGGCGCAAGGGCCGCGAAATCCTGTCGCGGCGCCTGGCCGACGGCGCCATGCCGCTGGACATGTTCATGCGGCAGCAGAAGGATTCCACCAGCATCCTGCGGGTGCGCGGCACCTCGGTGTTCATGACCGGCGGCACCGACACCGTGCCCATCGCCCTGCTGCACAATCTCAAGCACAACAAGGTGCTGCACCAGCGGGTGGTGTTCCTGACGGTGCTGACCGAGGACATTCCCCGCGTTCCGGCCCGCGACCGGCTGGTGGTGGAGGGCCTCGCCGAGGGCTTCTACCGCATCACGGTGCGCTACGGCTTCTTCCAGGAGCCGGACATCCCCAAGGTGCTGCGCCTGTGCAAGGCGTTCGGCCTGGAATTCGAGATGATGGACACCTCGTTCTTCCTGGGTCGCGAGACCCTGGTGGCGTCCACCCACCCCGAGATGCCGGAATGGCGCGAACGCCTGTTCGTCATCATGAGCCGCAACGCCGTGGCGGCCACCGACTTCTTCCGCATTCCCGCCGGCCGGGTGGTGGAACTGGGCATCCAGGTCCAGTTGTAGCCTCAGATGATCTTGGCCTCCTCGTCGCCGGAAAATACGCCGGAGACCCCCGACAGATAGGAGCGCATGGACCGGCGGTCCAGCAGCTTGTCCTGGGCGGCGGGAGGAAGATCGGTGAAGGCGATCACCCGCTTTTCCACCAGCACCGCCACCAGATCCTCGACCACGCGGATGAAGGCCAGGTCCGAGGCGAGGAAGCGGGCGGAACCGCGCTCGCCCCCGGTATCGCGGAACAGGAAGTCCAGCACGTCGGGATGACTGGCCGGCAGGCTTTCGGCCGCATTGTCCGCGGCGTGTTCGAACAGCCCGACCACGCGGCCATGGGCATCCCGGCTGACATAGGGCATCGCGTCTTTCCCTGAACCCGATCCGATCACCTCCAGGCTACCCCATCGCCGGCATCCGGTCGCCGGAGAAATGCCTGCATGAAAGATAGGGTTACAGATCGATTCATAGCGTGGGCGGACAGGGACGCGGCGGAATGCTTCACTTAAAGCCATGGGAATACCCCGCACGTAGGGAGCGTCGCGGAACCTCGAGGAGGGTCACATGCGCACCCTGGCCTGGTCCGAACACTTCGCGTTGGGGCACGAACGGATCGACCGCGAGCACCGGCGCCTGCTGGAACTCGCGGCCCGCATCGAGACCGAGGCCGAGAAGGCCGCGTCCATCGACGATATCCTGCCGCTGTGCCGCGACTTCTTCCGGCTGCTGGTCGCCCATTGCTTCTACGAGGAGCAATTGCTGCGCAAGCTGCCGCGCGACCGCTTCGGCGACCATGTGGACGAGCATTGCCGCGGCCATGCCCGCCTGATCAGACAAGCCCAGGCGGTGATGGCCGGGCAGTTGCCCACCGGCTACGACAGCCTGCCCGCCTTCCTCGGCGCCTATTTCGAGCTGATGCACGACCTGCTGGTGGACGATACCGAGTTGGTCGGCTCGCTGATCCGCGAGGGCTATCACCGCCTCGGCACGCCGGAAACACCGCCGGCGTGGCTTCCCCCCGGCCGGGGCGTTTCGCCGGTTTGACATCCTGGCGCCTTGGGTGTAGCCATCCCCCATGGCTCCACCTCCCCTCCTCGCCCTGCGCGACGTACGTCTGACCTTCGGCGGCAAGCCGCTGTTCGAGGGCGTCACCACCTGGATCGCCAAGGGCGACAAGACCTGTCTGGTCGGCCGCAACGGTTCGGGCAAATCCACCCTGCTCAAGGTGCTGGCCGGCGAGATCGCCCCCGATTCCGGCGAGCGTTTCGTCCAGCCCGGCACCTCCATCGCCGTGTTGCCCCAGGACCCCATCATCCTGGCCCCCACCATCGCCGACTATGTGACGCAGGGGTTGCCTCCCGCCGAGCGCGACCAGCTCTACCGGGTCGAGGCGGTGCTGGACGCCATGGGCATCGACGGCGCCCGCGATCCGGTGGTGCTGTCGGGCGGCGAGGGCCGCCGCGCCGCGCTGGCCCGCGCCCTGGTCGGCCAGCCCGACGCCCTGTTGCTGGACGAGCCCACCAACCACCTGGACCTGCCCACCATCCTGTGGCTGGAGGAATGGTTGTCCGCCTATGGCGGCGCCCTGGTGATGATCAGCCACGACCGCCGCTTCCTGGAAACGGTGTCCAGGCAGACCCTGTGGCTGGAGCGCGGCGTGGTGCGCCGGGCCGAATTCGGCTTCGAGAAGTTCCCCGCCTGGCAGGACGAGGTCTTCGCCGCCGAGGAGGCGGAACTGGCCCGCATGGATACCCGCATGCGCCAGGAACTGCACTGGCTGGCCCGCGGCGTCACGGCGCGCAGGAAGCGCAACATGGGCCGCCTGCGCTCGCTGCAGGGGCTGCGCTCCGAGCGGGCCGAACGCAAATCCCAGGTGCTGGAAGCCGGCCGCCAGGTCAATCTGGCGACGGATTCCGGCGACATCTCCGGCCGTCTGGTGATCGAGGCGGACAACGTCTCCAAGGCGTTCGGCGACAAGCGCATCTGCCAGGACTTCTCCACCCGCATCCTGCGCGGCGACCGGGTCGGGCTGATCGGCCCCAACGGTGCCGGCAAGACCACCTTGCTGCGCATGCTGACCGGCGAACTGGCTCCCGATGGCGGGGTGGTGCGCCTGGGGACCAATCTGGAGACCGCCTATTTCGACCAGCGCCGCGCCGCGCTGGACCCCGACAAGAGCGTCTGGGACACGCTCACCGACGGGCGCGGCGACAATGTCTGGGTGCGCGGCCGCCCCCAGCACGTGGTCGGCTACATGAAGGATTTCCTGTTCTCCGAGGCCCAGGCCCGCACGCCGGTACGCGCCCTGTCGGGCGGCGAGCGCAACCGCCTGCTGCTGGCCAAGCTGCTGGCCAAGCCCTCCAACCTGCTGATCCTGGACGAACCCACCAACGATCTGGACATGGACACCCTCGACCTCCTGGAAGAGGTGCTGGCCGATTACGACGGGACCCTGCTGGTGGTCAGCCACGACCGCGACTTCCTCGACCGGCTGGTGACCAGCGTCATCGCCGTGGAGGGTGACGCCGAGGTGTCCGAATATGTGGGCGGCTATTCCGACTATCTGCGGCAGCGGCCCGCCAAGCCGGCCAACGCCGCCCCCAAACCGCCATCCAAGCCCCAGGCCCAGGCCAGGCCGCAGAGCCCCCGCACCCGCCTGTCCTACAACGAGGCGCGCGAGTTGGACCAGTTGCCCGGCCGCATCGACAAGCTGACGGCCGAGATCGCCACGCTGGAAGCCGATCTGGCCGATCCCGCCCTCTACGCCAAGGATGCCGCCCGCTTCCAGAAGCTGGCGGCGCGAGCCGAGGCGGCCAGGGCCGAACTGGACGAGGCCGAGGTGCGCTGGCTGGAACTGGAAGCCAAACGGGAAGAGGCCGGGGGGAAATGACCCGGCCCGACCGCCTGTCGCCGGTGGAGTGGGCCTCGGCCACCCTGGTGGTGACCATCTGGGGACTCAACTTCGTGGCGGCGAAGACGGCGCTGGCCACATTGCCGCCGTTCCTGCTGATGAGCATCCGCTTCGCCTGCACCGCGCTGGTCCTGGCACCGTTCTTCCGTCCGACCCGCGCCCAGTTGCCCGGCACCCTGCTCATCGCCCTGCTGCTGGGGGTGGGGCATTTCGGCCTGATGTTCTTCGGCGTGGCCGGCATGGACGCCGCCACCGCCGCCATCGTCATCGAGCTGTCCATTCCCTTTTCCGCCATCCTGGCCTGGGCCTTCTTCGGCGAGACGCTGGGGACGTGGCGCAGCCTGGGGCTGGCCGTATCCTTCATCGGCGTCGCCCTGCTGGCCGGAGAGCCCCACCTGCCCCGCTTTTCACCATTCATCGCGGTGGTGGCCTCGGGCTTCGCCTGGGCCCTGGCCAACGTGGTGATCAAGCGGCTGGGGCCGATCAATCCCCTGGCGCTCAACGGCTGGATGGCCATGCTGGCCACTCCCATGCTGGCGGGCCTGTCGCTGGCGACCGAGAGCGGTCAGGTCGAAGCCCTGGCCGCCACCGGCCTCAGGGGCTGGAGCGGCGTCGCCTACACCATCGTCTGCTCGACCCTGATCGCCTATACTCTGTGGTACCGGCTGATCGCGCGGCACCCCATGAACCGGGTGGTGCCCTTCACCCTGCTGGGGCCGGTGGTCGGCCTGACCGGCGGCGTGCTGCTGCTGGGCGAGCCGCTGACCTGGCACAAGCTGGTGGGCGGCACACTGACCGTGTTGGGCGTCGCCGTGGTGGAACTGCTGCCCGGCCGCGCCATTCATCGGCCCGACGAACCGGAACCCGGAACATGAACATCATCGACCGCCCCTCGCCCAATTTCGAGCCCCGCCCCGCCGGGGCCGTCATCGATACCCTGCTGCTGCACTATACCGGCATGGAAAGCGGCGAGGCGGCCCTGGCCCGGCTGTGCGACCCGCAAGCCAAGGTCAGCGCCCATTACGTGATCGAGGAGGACGGGCGCGTCTTCGCCCTGGTCCCCGAGGAGATGCGGGCATGGCACGCCGGAGCCTCGTCCTGGCGCGGCGAGACCGATCTCAATTCCCGCTCCATCGGCATCGAGCTGGTCAATCCCGGCCATGAATTCGGCTACCGCGCCTTTCCCGGCACGCAGATCGAGGCCCTGATCCGCCTCGCCCGCGAGATCCTGGCCCGCCACCCCATCCCGGCCCGCAACGTCATCGGCCATTCCGACGTGGCGCCGACCCGCAAGCAGGACCCGGGCGAGCTGTTTCCATGGGCCGAACTGGCCGAGCGCCACGGCATCGGCCTGTGGCCGTGCGGTGAGCCGACGCCGCTGCCGGCCGAGCACGTGCTGCTGGCCGGCCTCGCCCATGTGGGCTACGACATCCATGACCCCAAGGCGGCCCTGGCCGCCTTCCAACGCCATTTCCGCCCGTGGAAGGTGGACGGGCAGATCGACGAGGAAAGTGTCGGACGCCTGCGATCGCTGCTGCGGATCGTGCGGTAGACCGCCCTCGGGCGCCCCTCGGGCGCCCTTCTCGATCTTACCCTGGGGCGCCCCTCAGGCGCCCTTCTCGATCTTGAACGTATAGACGCCGCCGTCCTGCTCCTGGCTGAGTAGCTTGTTGCCGGTCTGGCGGCAGAAGGCGTCGAAATCGGCGACCGAACCGGGATCGGTGGCGATCACCTCCAGCACCGCCCCGGCCGTCAGGTCCTTGATGGCCTTCTTGGCGCGCAGGATGGGCAGCGGGCAGTTGAGGCCCTTCACGTCCAGAACGGTGTTCGACATCCTTGTCCTCCCTTATATCCGTCACGGCGGGTCGGCCCGCGCTTTGATATGAGACTACACTAATATTAACCGCAGTCCCAGTCCATTGATGCCGCCGCCGTCCCGGTGATAGCCTGAACCGGCCACGCCAGCCCCGGTGGAGGGTGCCCTTGTCCGAAATCCCGCTGACCACCATCGTCGGATCGGCCACCTTCGCGGTGGGCGCCGTGTTCGGCTGGGCGGCGCGGACCAGCGAATTCTGCACCATGGGCGCCCTTTCGGACATGGTGTTCATGGGCGACCGGCGGCGAATGCGCGCCTGGGTGCTGGCCATGGCCGTCGCCTTGCTGGGATCGCAGGCGCTGCAGGCGGCCGGGCTGGTCGACCTGCGCAAATCCATCTATCTCGGCGGCACCATCCCCTGGGCCGGGGCCGTGCTGGGCGGGCTGATGTTCGGTTACGGCATGACCCTGGCCGGCGGCTGCGGCAGCAAGACCCTGGTGCGGCTGGGCGGCGGCAATCTCAAATCGCTGGTGGTGATGCTGGTGGTCGGGCTGTTCGCCACCATGACGCTGAAGGGCCTGCTGGCCATGGAGCGCATCGCCATCGAGCAGGCCACCGGCCTCTCTCCCGCCCGGCTGGGCGCCGCCGACCAGAGCCTGCCCGCATTGCTGGCCGGAATGGGGCTGCCCGCCGCCGTCTCCCGCCCGCTGACCGTGGCGGTCCTGGCCGCCGGCGCCCTGGTCTGGTGCCTGCGCGACGCGGGTTTCAGGGCAGCGCGCGGCACGGTGGCCGGCGGCCTGACCATCGGCCTGACCATCCCCGCCGGCTGGGCCATCACCGGCATCCTGGGCGCCGATGATTTCGACCCGGCGCCGCTGGCCTCGTTCTCCTTCATCGCCCCCATGGGGGACGGGCTGATCTATCTGATGACCTACACCGGCTCGACCATCACCTTCGGCATCGCCGCGGTGGGCGGGGTTATCGCCGGCTCGTTCCTGGCGGCCCGCCTGTCGGGGAGCTTCGCGGTGGAGGGTTTCACCGACACCGCCGACATGCTGCGCCATCTGGGCGGCGGCGCCCTGATGGGGACCGGCGGCATCCTGGCCATGGGCTGCACCATCGGCCAGGGCTTGACCGGCCTGTCCACCCTGTCGCTGACCTCGCTCCTGGCGCTGGGCGCCATCATCGCCGGCGGCCTGTGGGGGCTGCGGAGCATGGAAGAAGGCGGCCCGCTTCCCGGCCTCCGCGCCCTGCTCCACCTATGAATATCATAATATTATGATATATTCGATTGCACCCCCTTGCCCACCTCCGCTACCATCAAAGAAAAAAGATTCCTTGGGGGAGGAGAGGCTCGTGGACACCACCGCGATACTGAACCGCCGCGCCGTATTGGCCGGGACGGCCGCCCTGGCCGCCACCGCCGGTCTGGCCGCGCCGGCACCGGCACGGGCGCAGGAGGTGGACGAGTTGGCCCGCAAGCTGATGGGGCCGTTCAAGGCCAGAGAGGGCAAGCTCAGGCTGAAAATGCGCGATGTGGCCGCCAGCGGCGCCTCCGAGCCCATCACCGTGTCCATGGACTCGCCCATGACGACCGCCGACCACGTCAAGGCCATCCACGTGCTGGCCGAGGGCAATCCCTATCCGGTGGTGTCGTCCTGGTATCTGACGCCCCGTTCGGGCCGGGCGGAGATCAGCTTCCGCATGCGGTTGGCCAAGACCCAGACGGTACGGGCCTATGCGGTGACCTCGGACGGCGAGGTGTGGATCGCCCGCCAGGACGTCACGGTCACCATCGGCGGCTGCGGAGGCTGAGGACATGGCCAATTCCGATCGCGTCAAGGTGCGCATTCCGCCCAAGGCCAAGAAGGGCGAGATCATCGAGATCAAGACCCAGATCAGTCACGACATGGAGACCGGCCTGCGCAAGGACGCGGCCGGCAAGACCATTCCCCGGCACATCATCACCCGCTTCACCTGCACCTGGAACAACGAGCCGGTGATCAGCGCCGACTGGCATCAGGCGGTCTCGGCCAATCCGTTCGCCAGTTTCTTCGCGGTGGCCTCGGCCAGCGGCAAGATCAAGCTGACCTGGTTCGACGAGAACGGCGAGACCCTGGAATATGTCCATGACATACTAGTGGAGTAGACAAGAACCAATTGATCATAAGTATTGTTACATATCCAACCTGACATTTTGTAACCAGACCACGTCATCGACATTTATGGTTTGGCCGATACAATCCTTCGCCATATCATGCAGGGTGGAGGCGGCAGTTTGTCATGCCTCCGCGCAGTCGGTTTGTATCGTTACGGCAGTTCGCGAGCGCGCGCTCCAACGCCTAAGAGGCTCCCATGCTAAACAACCTCAAGATCGCGGTCCGGCTTGTCCTGGCGCTGATCATTCCGCTGGTGGCGGTCGTCGTCTATTCCGGCCTGGCCCTGTCCGAAAAGAACCGGCAGGCCGACGAGATGGAGCAGGTGGAGGAGCTGGCGCGGCTGGCCCCGGCGATCAGCGCCCTCGTCCACGAACTGCAGAAGGAGCGCGGCACCTCGGCCGGTTTCGTGGGCAGCAAGGGCGAGAAGTTCAAGGACCGCCTGCCCGAGCAGCGCAAGCTGACCGACGGCAAGCAGGCCGAGCTGACCGCCGCGCTCGCCCGCTTTCCCGCCGCTGATTTCGGCACCGGCTTCAAGTCCAAGCTGGACGCCGCCGACGCCGCCGTCAAAGGGTTGGCGGACAAGCGCGCCGCCATCAGCAACCTGTCCCTTTCCCTGGGAGAGGCCACCGGCTACTACACCGGCACCATCGCCAAACTGCTGGCGGTGATCGAGGAGATGGCGGTGGTCAGCCGCGATGCCCGCGTCACCAAGGCCATCCTCGCCTATGTCCAGTTGCTGCACGGCAAGGAGCGGGCCGGGCAGGAACGCGCCACCGCCAGCGGCGGTTTCGGCGCCAAGAAGTTCGAGCCGCCCCTGCACCGGGCCTTCACCCAGTTGATCGCCCGCCAGGAGGTGTTCTTCGACACCTTCACCAAGAACGCCGAGCCCGAACTGCGCCAGGCCTTCGAGACGGCCATGGGCGATGCGGCGGTCAAGGACGTGGACCGCATGCGCGCCGTGGCGCTGGACGCCCCCTTCACCAACGATCTGGGCGGGATCGAGGCGCCGGTGTGGTTCGACACCATCACCAGGAAGATCGATCTGCTGAAGCAGGTGGAGGATGCGGCCTCGGCCGCCCTGGTCACCATGGCCAAGAAGGGCCACGACGCCACCGTCAGCGCCCTGTCCGCCTATCTGGTCATCACCGGAGCCGTGCTGTCGCTGGGCATCGTCCTGGTATGGGTCATCGCCCGGGGCATCACCCGCCCGCTGGCCGAGATGACCGTCGACATGACCAAGCTGGCCGAGGGCGACAAGACCATTCCCATCAACGGCCTCGACCGCACCGACGAGATCGGCGCCATGGCCCGCGCCGTCGAGGTGTTCAAGAAAGGCCTGATCCGCGCCGACCAGCTGGACGAGGAACGGCGCCAGGCGGAATGGACCAAGGACAAGCGCGCCCGGGTGATCGACAACCTGCTGCGCGAGTTCAACGAGGAGGTTTCCGACGCCCTGGCCGGCATGGCCTCCACCGCCACCGAGCTGGAAGCCACCTCGCGCTCGCTGTCCTCCACGGCGGAAGACGCCTCGGCCCAGGCCTCGGCCGTCGCCGCCGGCATCGAGGAAACCGCCGTCAACATGCGCACCGCCGCCGGTTCGGTCGAGCAACTGGTGCATTCGGGCGAGGATATCAGCCGCAAGGTCCGGGACTCGGTGCGCATCAGCGAGGAGGCCTCGGCGGAAGCGCGGCGCACCACCCAACTGATCGACGGCCTGGCCTCGGCGGTGGACAAGATCGGCGCCGTGGTGGCGCTGATCAACGACATCGCGGCCCAGACCAACCTGCTGGCCTTGAACGCCACCATCGAGGCGGCCAGAGCCGGCGAGGCGGGCAAGGGCTTCGCCGTGGTCGCCAACGAGGTCAAGCATCTGGCCAACCAGACCGCCAAGGCCACCGACGAGATCGCCGGGCAGATTTCCACCGTGCAGAAGGTCACCGGCGACGCCGTGTCGGCCATCACCGCCATCACCAACGTGATCGAGCAGGTGCACGAGGTGGCGACCGGCATCGCCGACGCGGTGCGCGGCCAGGATGCCGCCACCGGCGAGATCGCCGCCAACGTGCAGCAGGTGGCCACCGCCACCGGTGAGATCAGTTCCAACGTCACCGGCGTCAACTCGGCGGCGGAGGAAACCAAACACGCCTCGGCCGAGGTGCTGCAGACCGCCCAGGACGTCTCGGAGCGCGCCACCAAGCTGCGCGACCGGGTCGACACCTTCCTCACCTCAATCCGCGCATCCTAGCCAGGACGGACGGTCATGCAGTACACCATCAAGGCAGCGGGCGACGGGGCGGACATCCATCTCAGGGGACGCCTGACCTTCGCCGAGGCGGCGGATTTCCCCAAGGTCCTGGCGGAGCTGGACAAGGTGGGTAAAGGGCACTGGGACATCCGCCTGGGCGAGCTGACCTTCATCGATTCCACCGGCATGAGCCTGTTCGTCCATATCTACGACAGCGCCAACGCCGCCGGGACCAAGGTGGTGATCCACGGCGCCACCGGCCCGGTGCGCGAAGCCCTGGACCGCGCCGCCTTCCAGACCCTGTTCGAGTTCAGGTAAAGCGACATGCAGCCACTGAGGCTGCGGCCAAGGGCGCGGCAGCGCCCGCCCGGCGAGGGGCAAATATAAGGCGGGACCATCCGGCGTCATATCTGACGCCCGATGGTCCGAAGCTCAGCAGCCGCGCCACACCGGCTGGCGCTTTTCCAGGAAGGCGTCGATGCCCTCGGCGGCATCCATGGCCAGCATGTTCTCGGTCATCACCTGCGAGGCATGGGCATAGGCGTCGTCCAGGCCCATCTCCAACTGGCGATAGAACGCCTCCTTGCCCACCTTGAGGGTATAGGGCGACTTGGCGGCGATCAGCCCGGCCATCTCGGCGACGGCACCGTCCAGCGCCTCGGCGGGCACCACGCGGTTGACCAGCCCCCACCGCTCGGCCGTGGCGGCATCGACCGGCACTCCCGACAGCAGCATCTCCATGGCCTGCTTGCGCCCCACGGCGCGGGACAGGGCCACCATGGGGGTCGAGCAGAACAGCCCGATATTGACCCCCGGCGCGGCGAATTTGGCATCGGTCGAGGCATAGGCCAGATCGCAACTGGCCACCAGCTGGCAGCCGGCCGCCGTCGCCATGGCATGGACCTTGGCGATGACCGGCTGGGGCAGGCGCACCACGGCGGTCATCACCCGCGAGCACAGGGCGAACACCGCCGCCACCTCGTCGCGGCCGGTCAGGGCGCGCATTTCCTTGAGATCGTGCCCGGCGCAGAAGGCGGGACCAGCGGAGGCCAGCACCACCACCTTGACCGAGGCATCGGCGGCGATGGCGGCCAGGGCCTTTTCCAGCTCGGTCATCAGCGCCACCGACAGGGCATTGCGCGCCGCCGGACGGTTGAGCGTCAGGGTGGCGATACCGCCCGCGTCACGACGCGTCAGGATGGGGTCGACCTCGGACATACCAAACCTCCCTTGCCATCTCCGGCGAAAATCCCGGACACTGGTCGGACCACTTTAGTCCGGAGCCCCAATGTCCGCCATCTCTCCCGAACAGTTCAACGTCCTGCTGATGGAAAAGCTGCCCATGGCCCGCGATCTGGCCATCCGGGCCGAAAGCATCGGCAAGGGCACCGCCCGCCTGCTCATGCCGTTCGGGCCGCACCTGACCCGGCCGGTGGACGTGGTCTGCGGTCCGGCCCTGATGACCCTGGCCGACGTGGCGCTCTATGCCGCCGTGCTGTCGGCCATCGGCCAGCAGGAGATGGCGGTGACCAGCAATCTCAACATCAGCTTCCTGCGCAAGGCCGAGCGCTGCGACATCATCGCCGAGGCCAGCTTGCTCAAGCTGGGCCGCCGTCTCGCCATGGGCGCGGTGGAGCTGATCGCGGCGGGCAGCGACGAACTGGTCGCCCATGTCACCGCCACCTACGCCATTCCGTGATACGGAGAATGATCTCCGCCCCCGGCTTCCGTCAGGGCAGGATGATCGCCACCACGGCCTCGGCGATGCGACGGGGACGCTCGTCGATGCCGCTCAGCTTGACCTCGCCGGGGCGGGGATCGATCTCGGCGATCTTGTTGCCCCGCTCCACCGGCACCCCGTCATGGGTCAGGCCGCGCACGATACCGTCGAAGGGCGCCGCGACCACCGCGTCGCCGATGCGGGCCACCACCTCGCCGGCCCTGACCCGCTGGCCGATGGCCGCCTCGGCCCGCAGGATTCCGGCGATGGGGGCATAGCGGAAACGGGAGCGGGCCTGCCCCAGCACGGCGCGCGGCTCACCCGCCAGTTTGAGGGTCGCGCCGCTGCGCACCACCCGCCCCAGTTGCTCCCACGAGGTTTCCACCGCCACGTCCACGTTGACGCCCACGGTACAGCCCGGCCCCATGCCCACCACCAGCGGCGCCAGCCCCCGTTGCGGCTCGGGCGCCTGCTGCTTGTTCATGCGGGCATCCACCAGCACCGCCCAGGACCGGGCGGCGACGGCCACCGCAAAGTCCATGGCCAGCAGCGGAATTTCGCCGCCGGCCCAGGAGCGCCCGATGGCGCCGGGATCGTCGAGACGGCGGGCCAGCAGCCCCTCGAACGCGGCCTCGCCGTGAAAGAAGGCATCGGAAAAGGCCATGCGGCGGCGGATGGCGATGGGCGGGCGGGAGGATTGCAGCGCCACCCGGCAACCACCCCGCACCAGATGGCAGGCGATGGCCGAGGCGATCTCGCCACTGCCGCGGATCAGGATTTCGAGGGGCGGAGGATCAATGCTCACGGGGCCCCATCAACCCGCCCAGCACCTGATCGGAATAGATGGCGATGACCTGTTCCTTGGTCAGGCGGCCGTGGGGCCGGAACCAGGTGCAGACACCGGTCAGCATGCTGAGAATGCCATAGGCGGCGACGCGGGTATCGCCGCAGCGGAACAGCCCGGCCGCCTCGCCCTGCTCGAGAATGTCGATCAGCCGGCGTTCGTAACGCCGGCGCAAGGTGACGATCTCTTCGTAGTGATTGGGTTCCAGGCTGCGCAACTCCGAGGCGCCGATGAACACCTCGCGCTTGCGCACAATGTGGTAGGTGACGTGAAACGCCACGAAGGCGCGCAGGCGCCCCTCGGCCCCCAGCCCGTCCACCGCCGCCATGGCCGCGTCGAACTGCAGGAACAGCTCGTCCATATGGGCGCGGATCAGGTCGTAGAGCAGGTCTTCCTTGGTGCTGATGTGGTTATAGAGCGAGCCGACCTGGATGCCGACCTCGGCGGCCAGTTGGCGCAGGCTCATGGCCTCGAAGCCATGCTCGTAGATCAGCTTGAGGCCCGCCTTGCGGATGGCCTCCATGGTACGGGGGCCGTGGGAACCGATGGTACGGGCCATGATCCTATCCGGCCTGGCGGGCGCGGGCCTCGACCGGCGCGGCGAAGACGTAGCCCACCGAGCGGACGGCGCGCACCGGCAGATTCTCGCCGGTGGCGGAATTGACCTTGCGCCGCAGCCGGGCCATCACCGCGTCGATGCTGCGATCGTCGTAGCCACCGACGCTCTTGCCCAGGGCGGCGGCGATATCGTCGCGCGCCACCGAGGCGCCCGGCTCCTGGGTCAGAGTCTGCAACACCCGGAATTCGGCGTTGGTCAGCGGCACGCGATGACCGGCGGGAGTGATCAGCGACCAACTGGCGGCGTCGAAGCCCCAGGTCTGGTTGCCCTCCTCGCGACCTTCGCGCTTTTCCTCGGCGACCTGTTCGCCCAAGCGCCGCGTCAGGCTGTGGATCACCGCCTCCAGCTCCCGGAACTGTACCGGCTTGACCAGATAAGCGTCGGCGCCGGCGGTCAGGCCCAGCACCCGGTCGTCCAGTTGTCCGCGGGCGGTCAGCATGATGATGCCCACCTTGCTGGCCGATCGCAGCCGGGCGGCAATGGAGAATCCGTCCTCGCCGGGAAGATTGACGTCGAGAACCAGCAGATCGGGGGTGAATTCCAGCAACAGCGCATCCATTTCCGTGCCGGAACCGGCGCGCTGGACGTTCATGCCGACCAGCGAGAGATAGCGGCAGATGGACCCGCAAAGATCAGGGTCGTCCTCGACGACCATTACCTTGATCATAGAATACCCCCCACGGACAGCCAATTAGCCAATAATATCACCATACTTTACACGCACCTTATTTAGCGCTTTGGTATTACACGATCCAGTTAAAAACCTTGCCGCCGAGACAACCATATATCGAATGCTGTCCCCATTCCCCGCTGGCTGTCCACCGAAATTGCCGCATCGTGCAGATCCATGATGCGTTTGACGATATAGAGGCCGAGGCCGGCGCCGCGCACCCGGTCCGATTTGGTGGAGCGGTAGAACTTCTCGAAGATGCGCGGCTGCTCCTCCACGGCGATGCCCGGCCCTTGATCGGCAACCCGGATCTTGACCGCGTCCGCCTCGGCCAGGACATCAATGGTCACCGGGGTATGGGATGGCGAGAATTTCAGCGCGTTGTCGATCAGATTGGAAAAGGCGATGCGCAGCAAGGTGGAATCGGCCACCAGCCAGACGGGACCCGGCGCGTTGAGAATCAGATCGCGATTCCCGGCGAAGGGCCGCTTGTCGTCGCAGATGTCGGCCAGCATGCGGGCCACGTCCACCCGGTCGGTCTGCAACTGCATGGCCGAGGAATCCAGGCGGTCGTCGGCCAGACAGACGTCGATGAGTTCGGACATCCGCCGCACGGCACGGCGGATCTTGGCGACCTCGTCCACGGCATCCCCTTCCGCGCCGGTATAGATGCCCAGCAATTGCGACGCGGCTTCGATGATGGCCAGCGGCACCCGGAACTCGTGCGAGACCATGGCCAGGAAATTGCGCTGCTCGCGCATGGCCTGACGCTCCGCCTCGAGGGCGGCCTCGGCCCGCCGGCCCGACAGGCGCAGCATGTTCTCAAGCTGCTTGCGGGCGGTGATGTCGTTCAGACAGATCAGGACGCAATCCTCGCCGCGATAGCTGAAGCGCACACCCGACAGCAGCACCCAGCGCTGCATGCGCGGCATCCGCCGTATCCGCAGTTCCACCCCGAATACGGCTCCGGCCTGATGGAGCTGGGAGATCAATGCTCCACGCTCCGCCGGCTCCACATAAAAATCAGCGGTCCGTGATCCCAGGGCGGCGTCGGCGGGCATGTTCAGAAGCTCGGCGGCAGGCCCGTTCAGGTAAAGGATGGCGCCCTCGGGAAAACTCGACACCACCATGGGGAATGGCGCCGCCTCGAGAATGGCCCGCACCTGGGTCTCGCGCTCCTTGACGCGATCCTCGGCGGCACGGCGCTCGGCGATCTCGCGGGCCAGCGTGAGGTTGGATTCGGCCAGTTCCTGGGTGCGTTGCCGGACCCGCTCCTCCAACGCCCGCTCGACCTGATGGGCCGATTCCAACTGCAACTGCCGGGCACGGTGACGGCCGGCCTCGATGCCGGCGCCCCGCCACACCAGACCGTAGCCGATCAGCAGCATATGAGCGCCGGCCGCGAAATGGGCGGCCAGATCCATCTCGATGGGTGTGACCAGCAGGCCCAGCGTCCGCGCCACCACCGCCATGTTGACCAGAATCTGGATGAAGAAGGCCGCCAGATACCACCGGGCCATGGCATCGCCGGCCATGACCCGCCGCACGGCCAGGGCCGTGGTGACGAAGAAGGAGACCAGGACCACCGACTGGACCGCCGGCGCCGCCAGCCAGTAGAACCCCAACGGCACCGACAGGGCCGCCCACTGACAGCCGCGCCCCGCCAGACGGTAGACGCGCTCCATCAGCGGGAAGTGCTGCTCGAAATCCAGAAGACGCGCGGCAAAGACGATGCCGCCGCCGATGGCCATGCACGCCGAGATGCCAAGCAGATGATCGGCCAGCAGGGGACTTTCGGGAAACAGGAACTGCGAGGCGAAGCCGCCGAGGGCCAGATACATGGTCTCCAGCGGAATTGCATAGGCGAGAAAGCCGAGATAGAGCCGATCCCGCCCGGCGACGTACTGGACCAGGGCGAACAGGATGATGGTGATCGAGGCACCGTGGGCGAAACCGTGGGCCAGATCCCGATGGGCGACCCTGAGCGCGAATCCCTCGGGCGACAAGAGTCGTGCCGCCACGCTGATGGTACTGGTGGACTTGACCCGCAGATAGACGCGGTGGGGCAGGTCGTCGGCCAGATGGACGCGGAAGACGAAGCTGCGGTACGGCAGGGGGCGGGCGGCGAAAGCGGCGCGATCCCCGGCGGCGAAGGCCCGCAATGCGCCCCGCTCGTCCTCCACGAACAGAGTGATCTGATCGAGATAGGCGGGCTCCACCTCCAGCAGCCAGTCGGCCGGCGCGTCGGCGCCACGCCTGATTTCGGTCCGCAGCCACCAGGCGCCACGGTCGAAACCCGCCGCCAGATCGCCATCCAGCGGCGTGAAACCGACCGCCGCCTCGGAGCGGGTCACGTCGTCGATGTCGAGAGCGGCGGAAGGGTCGCGCAACACCGACCAGTGACCGCCCAGCGGCTGTACTTCGGCGTGGGGCGACAACACGACGGCGGCCGCCCCCGGCAGCCCCGAGGCAACCAGGGCCATCAGCGCCAGGACCAAGACCAGCGCGTGCCTTCCCGCCCCCTTCAACCGCATGGCCGCCTTGCCTCCCCTCCTCACCCTCTCAAACCGGTACACCGAAGTGCCCACGAGCGCAATGGCCGCAGCCGGATTGGCTTGCCTTTGAACGACCGATCCGATTAGTTCTATATCCATGACATGGGGGCATGCTCAAAATCGGTACTTTCTGCGCTTTCTGTCGCTGCTGGCGGCGGTACAGGCGCTTGCCGAATCATCGAGGGCCGCCGAACTGCCCAAGGTGCTCCCCGACCAGTCGTTCATCGACACCCGTTACATGGGCCGCCATGCCGGCCAGGATGTGCCGCCCACCATGCTGCTCGCCGACCTGCCGGTGGCCGAGCCGCTGATGCCGGCCAAGACCGCCTGGCCGACCGAATTCTTCGCTCAGCGCCGGGCGGTGGCGGCGGCCGGCAACGTGGCCCTGACCGGCGGCCTGCAGGGCAACGGCGTCGTCTCGACCGAGGCCGGGCTGACCAACATGGAGGTCGGTGACACGACGCTGTGGGGTGGCGCGCGCCACGACCACGTCAAGCCCTACGAGGACGGTGCCGGCCAGCGGGTGAATTACGGTTACGACCGCATCAACACCCAATTGGCCGCCAACTGGCGCCCCGCCCCTCAAAGCCGCCTGTCCGGCTTCGTCATGCGCGACGCCTTCAACAACCATCGCATTCCCAATTACGGCATCGACGCCACCCGCCTGGACCGCTACATCGCCTCGACGGTGTTCGAGCATGCGCCGCAGGATTCGGCGGTGAACCGGGTCGAGGCCGGCCTGGTCTTCGACGCGCTGAGCTATGACGCCGACAATGTCACCTTGCGCGACCGGAGCAGCCAGGGAGGCCTCAAGTACAACGGCCTGTGGACCACCACCCGCGGCACGGTGCGCGGCGAATTCACCACCGGCACCTTCCGCAACACGGTGACGGCGGATTTCGGTGTGCTGAACTACAACATCGACATCGACGCCCTGTATCCCGCCCAGGGCGAGGCGGTGCACCGCATGCCCGATGTCCAGACGCTGCAGGCCGGCCTGACCTTGGCCACCGCCACCAAGCTGTCGCCGCAGGACGGCCTGGCCGCCGCCCTGCGCCTGGACGCCATCCATTCCGACCCCAACGACCGCAGCAACCTGCCGGCGGTTTCGGGCAGCGGGGCCTCGTCCTTCCAGGTCTCGCCGCAGCAATTGTGGAACAGCTATTACGGCAACGGCAACGATTCGCGCCCCACCAACCTCAACGTCAGCGGCCGTCTGCTGCTGACCCATGACACCGAGGACAAGGGTGGACGCCTGCATGCCGATCTGCGCCGCGCGGTGCGCAGTCCCGACGCCGGCGAACGCTTCTATGCCAGTTCCGGCCCCACCGCCCTCATACAGGTGGGCAATCCGCAACTGAACCCGGAGGTCCATCACCGCTTCGAGATCGGGGCACGGCGCGACGGCGGCGGCTTTCTGGGCAATTTCGCGCCGGGCAACCCGGCGGGATCGTGGCGGGTGGCGGCCACCGGCTATGCCGACCGGGTGGAGGATTTCATCACCGCCGACCGCGCCCATGGGCAGCCCGGCATCCTGAAAAGCGACGGCGCGGTCATCTACCGCAACGTGGACGCCTATCTGGCCGGGGGCGGGCTGGAAGGCTGGTGGCAGATATCGGAGAGTTTTGGTGCCCGAGCCAAGCTCTCTTGGACCCGTGGCGAGAATCTCACCGATTCACGCCCCCTCTATCAGGTGCCCCCGCTGGACGGCGAGATGGTGATCGAGCATCGCCGCGAACTGGCCCCCGATACCGTGGGATCGGTGGGCGCGCGCCTCAGCTTCGCCGCCAGTCAGAACCGTGTCGATCCCTATGCCGCCACGGGCTCGGGCCAGGACACGGCCGGCGGCACGGCGGGCTGGGCGCTGCTCGACCTGTTCGCCGGCGCGGCGCTGGGTGATCGCGCCGCCGTCACCGCCGGCATCGCCAACGTGCTGGACAAGCATTACCACCAGCATGTCAATCCGCTGCCGCAAAGCCCCACCACCCGGCTGCAATGGGCTCCGGGCCGCAGCGCCTTCATCCAGGCGACGGTCGGCTTCTGATTTTCCGGTCACGCCGACGGCGTGGCGGCATCCAGCAGCATGGCGCGGAACAGGGCCAGCAGGGACTGATCGATCTCGCCGCCCATGCGCTCGCTCATCAGGGCCAGCGCGTCCTCCGGCGACATGGGTTCCTTGTAGACCCGGCGATCGGTCAACGCCCCGAAGATATCGACGATGGAGGCCATGCGGGCCAGCTCGTTGAGCTGCGAGCCCCTGAGGCCGCTGGGATAGCCCTGGCCGTCCAGTTTCTCGTGATGCTGGGCGGCGATGGTCAGCACCCCCTTGGGCAGACTCTCGCACAGCTTCAGGTAATCCACCGATTTCGGCACATGGCTGCGCATCACCTGCAGCTCGCCGTCGTCCAGGCGGCCAGGCTTGTTCAGCACCTCGTGCGGGATGGTCATCTTGCCGATGTCGTGCAGCAGGCCGCCGCTGGCCAGCAGGCTGAGATCCTCGCCCTTCAGGCCGATGGTATGGCCGAACAGCGACAGCAACGTCGCGACCCGGAGCGAGTGGACGTAGGAGTAGTTGTCGTGGCCCTTGACCCCGTTGAGGATCACCTTGAAGTCATGGTTGCTGACCGCGTCCACCAGCGGGCCGCAGGCCTCGGTGATCTCCTGGTAGACCAGGGGCTCGCCCTTGTCGATCAGGTCGGAGATGTTGTTGAAGCTGTCCACCGTGCGCCGCAGCGATTCCTTGTAATGGGGGGCCAGATTCTCCCATCCCGCCTCCACCGATTTGTTGACCAGCCCCGAGATGGTCTTGATCAGGGTCGAACGGCGATAGGGCTTTTCCAGACAGGCGTCGGTATCGAAGGCGGCGCTGCCCAGTTGCGACGGCGGCCGCGCCATGGTGCGGATGATCGGCACGCCCTTCAGCAGCTTGCGGGCGAGCGCGATGGGGTCGCCGCCCAGGCGCGGCTGCGCCTTCTCGTCCAGCAGCACCACGCAGGGCGGCGTCCTGGACAAGGTATCCATGGCAAGGTCGAACTGGTCGAAGGTGGCCACCTGATAGAACGACGTCAGGGCCGAGGCCACCTGCTGGCGATGCCCGGGATGGGCATCCACCACCGCCACCAGGATCTTGCGGGACTGGGCGGCCATGTCGGGATTGGAGGAAACGGCTGCGGCCATCATGGCCCTCCCTCCTGCCGTACATTGACCGCAGGACCGAGATCGAAGCCGCGCAAGGTGTGCTGCAGCGTCTCGCGGATGCGGTCGGTCTGCTCGGCGCTGGGCCGCGCCCCGGTGGGGCTGGGCTTGCTCATGGCCTGTACCCAGACCCATTGACCGGGCGGCGTTTCGAGGAAGCGCAGCAGACGGCGCAGCGCATGGGCCAGGATCTGCGCGGTGCGGGTCTCGGCATAGAAGGTGTCCCACACCAGATTGTGACCGTGAGCCACCAGCAGGTTTTGCAGGATGGCCCGGCTGTGGCGGTCATATTCGGCGTATTTGTCGCCGCACGCCGCCTCCACCACCTCGAAGTAATTGGTCAGGAAGGGACGGGGATAGGCGGGCGGCTCGCCCGACAGCAAGGTCTCGAACGGGCGGACCATCAGGCGGCGAAAGGGATTGTCGCGGCTGGACGCCTTGCCCCGGCCCGGCTGAAACCTCTGGCGGCAGGACTTTTCCTGGGAGTCGAAGGCGACATCCAGTTCATAGGTGCCGCGCCCCACCAGCTTCAGAATCTTGATGGCATCCTCGACGCGCACCAATCCGTCACGGGATGTTTCACGCAGCAGCCGCTCCAGCACATCGGAGACCACCGCCGCCACGTCGTAACAGCCGCGCCGCCCGGTGCCGCAGGACGACCCGGCCGCCGCGCCTTCCCCGGAAACCGGCGGTTTGCCGCTTGAACTATTCATAACCCAATCTCATGTTAGCCCCAATCCCCTAACATGAGTATGGGAATACCATTGACAATATGCAACAGGCAGAGGGTGACGAAATTCAACCGAATCTTACATCTTGGGAAGACTGCGATTGACTATTGTCAAAGCAATCCTTTGACCCACACCGCCCCACATCAGTAAACAACCCGACATACTTTCGACCACAATAAAAAAGCCCCCGTCCCGAAGGACGAGGGCCCCAGCATTTCGCTTGAAACGAAAGCCGATCAGTACATGTGCTGACCGCCATTGACCGACAGGGTCGAGCCGGTGATGAAATCGGCCTCGTCGGCGATCAGGAACATGACGCAGCGCGCAATGTCCTCGGCACGGCCCAGACGGCCCACCGGAATCTTGGCGATGATCTTCTCCAGCACCGCCGGCGGCACGGCGCGGACCATGTCGGTATCCACATAGCCGGGCGCGATGGCGTTGACGGTGATGTTCTTGGCGGCGCCTTCCTGGGCCAGGGCCTTGGTGAAGCCGTGGATGCCCGACTTGGCGGCGGCATAGTTGACCTGGCCGTACTGGCCGGCCTGGCCGTTGATCGAGCCGATGTTGACGATGCGGCCGAAGCCCCGCTCGCGCATGGAATCGATGGTCAGGCGAGCCATGTTGAAGCAGGAGGTCAGGTTGGTGTGAATGACCTCCTCCCACATCTGATAGCTCATGCGGTGCAAGGTGGCGTCACGGGTGATGCCGGCATTGTTGACGATGATCTCGACAGGGCCGTGTTCGGCGACGATCTTGGCGATGGCGGCCTCGCAGGCCGGATAGCTGCCGACATCCCACTTCATGGACGGAATGCCGGTCTCGGCGGTGAACTTGGCGGCCGCCTCGTCATTACCGCCGTAATTGGCCACCACCTTGTAGCCGGCCTTCTTCAGGGTCAACGAAATCTCGCGGCCGATACCGCGGGTGCCGCCGGTCACAATTGCTAAACGACCCATGGACTTCTCCTCTTATCACTGTGTCTCCGGTCGGATCTTTGATGCCGGTATGCTCCGGCGTGTCCGATCTGTATTTCCACCCTGTGAAAAAACCGGGGAGCCGCCGGGTGGGCGCGGCTCCCCTTTTTTCAAAACCTTATGGCATCAACGCTCGACGCACAGGGCGATGCCCATGCCGCCGCCGATGCACAGGGTGGCAAGGCCCTTCTTGGCATTGCGCTTGCCCATCTCATGCAGCAGGCCGACCAGGATGCGGGCGCCCGAGGCGCCGATGGGATGGCCGATGGCGATGGCGCCGCCGTTGACGTTCACCTTGGAGGTATCCCAGCCCATGCCCTTGTTGACCGAGATGGCCTGGGCGGCGAAAGCCTCGTTGGCTTCGATCAGATCCAGGTCCTCGTGCTTCCAGCCCAGCTTGGCCAGCAGCTTCTGCGAGGCGGGAACCGGGCCATAGCCCATGGTGCTGGGATCGACACCGGCGGTGGCCCAGCCGGCGATGCGGGCCAGCGGCTTGATGCCGCGCTTGTCGGCTTCCTTGGCGGTCATCAGCACCAGGGCGGCGGCGCCGTCATTGATGCCCGATGCGTTGGCGGCGGTCACCGTGCCGTCCTTCTTGAAGGCCGGCTTGGGCTTGGCGATCTGGTCGAGAGTGGCGCCCATGCGGACGAACTCGTCGGTGTCGAACAGCTTCTCCTCCCGCTTGACCGTGATGGTCACGGGAGTGATCTCGTCCTTGAACTTGCCGGCCTTGATGGCGGCCTCGGCCTTATTCTGGCTGGCCAGCGCGAAGGCGTCCTGCTCTTCGCGGCTGATCTGGAACTTCTCGGCCAGATTCTCGGCGGTGATGCCCATGTGGATGGGGTTGAAGGCGTCGGTCAGGCCGTCCTTGATCATGGTGTCGACCAGGGCGGCATCACCCATCTTGACGCCGCCGCGCATGTAGATGGCGTGCTGGGCGTTGCTCATGCTCTCCTGGCCGCCGGCGACGATGATGCTGGCATCGCCCAGCTTGATGGCCTGGAAGCCGAGCGCCACGGCGCGCAGGCCCGAGCCGCACAGCTGGTTGATGGCCATGGCGGTGGCGGTGTTGGGAATGCCGGCCTTGATGGCGGCCTGGCGGGCGGTGTTCTGACCACAGCCGGCGGTCAGGATGTGGCCCAGCAGAACCTCGTCAACGGCCTCGGCCTCCACCCCGGCGCGCTTCAGCGCCTCGCGGATGACGATCTCGCCCAGCTGGGCCGCCTGCAACCCGGCCAGCGAGCCATTGAACGAGCCGACGGGAGTGCGAGTGGCGGCGGCGATAACGATGTCGGTCATGAGCTTGGAGTCTCCTAAGGTGGATATGGGGCCGCTCAGAGGCAGAACCGCTCGAGAGAGGGGTATTTCTGGCATGGTTCCAGAAATATATCTTTCCCCGCTGTCATAGCGCTTCGGTTACCCCTTATGCAACCGGTCTATGGGCCTGCCCTGCGGTGCAGCCAACGCATGAGCGGGCCATAGACCTCGGTCTTGGCGCGCGGTCCGGTCAGCATGCCCACATGCCCACCGGCCAGCCTCATCAGCTTGGCACTTGGGATGCGTTCCCACAATGGTAAAGCGGAAGCGGACGGCACAATCCTGTCGCGCCGGGGGATCATGACCAGGGTGGGAACCGTAACACTCTCAGGGTTGACGGGCTTGCCTTCGATACACCACCGCCCCTCCACAGGATCATTTTCCCCGTACCAGCCGAACAGGCATTCCCGCGCCACCGGACCGGCCAGGGGAACGCCGTCATTGGCCCAATCCTCCAGCGCCACGAAGTCGCGGGCCTTGGCGCTTCTGCGCTTCAAACGGGCAAAAGCCATGAACTTGCGGGCGGCGAGGCCGGGGTCCAGACCGGCGAACATGGCCTGCAGCATGTCCACCGGCACCTCGCCCACTCCGTCGATCAGCGCCCCCATGGGCTGGGTCAGGGCCTTCATCAGGACGGCATTGGCCTCGCGCCCGGTGACGAAGTCGAAAGGAGTGGCCAGCAGCACCAGCCCCGATACCGCGTCGGGGCGGCGCTGGGCCAGGGCCAGGGCCAGAAGTCCGCCCATGCAATAGCCCACCACCGCCGCCTTGCGGCCCGTCAGGCGCACCACCTCGTCGAGCGCCGCCTCCAGCCGCCCGGCGATGTAGTCGGTCAGGGTGAAGGCCTTCTCCACCTCGCCCGGCGCGTCCCAATCCACCAGGAACGGCGCCATCCCCTTGGCGGCCAGATAGCGCATGAGGCTGCGCCTCTCGGTGAGGTCGAGGATATAGGCGCGGTTGATCAGCGAGGGCACCACCAGCACCGGCAGGCCATCGCCGCCGCCCGGCGGCCGGTAGTCGCGCAAGGACGTGGTACCCTGGCGCCAGACCTCGGGGGCCGGCTCCAGCGAGCGGTGGTAGGGATGGTGGCGATAGGCCTCTATGCCGGCCAGGAAGGTATCGTGACGGTGCGCCGCCTCGGCGGCGACCGCCTCGTCAAGCCGGGTCCAGGCGTCGGGTCCGGCTTCGGCGAGGCTTTGTTCCAGGCTCCGCCCCGCCTCCGCCAAGGGCGGCCTCCAGCCGAGCGACCCGTCCTTCAAGTGCGGCAACGCGGTGCGCGAGCTCATCAGGGTCGAGGCGTGAGTCATGAGGTGCAGGGCCAGGGGGCGCGGCCCCGTTCTTGGCATTGGGCTGCTCTGTCCGCTCATCCGCTTTCGGCCCACCGTCCGTCTGGTTCACCTTCAGCCCGGTGGCCTGGGCCACCGCGGCGGCGCTTTGCGTCATCATGGCGACCCCGCGGGCAACGGCCTCGGCCAGGGCGGGGTCGGCGGCCACGGCCGCCACCTGCTCCTGCCACAGGTCGAGATAACGGCGCGCGAGCGCCTTGAAATCGGGCGGCCCATCTGACATGCCCAGATCATAGCCCAGCCTCCCCCCCTTGACCATACGGAGCGGGGCATAGGGCGGCGGCGAAAGAAAATTGTTGCCAATCGACGCGCCGCGTAAAATTCTGTTACTATTGGTGCAATGCAGCGGGCAATGCCGCCCGCCCGACAGAATCGAGACGAAAACGCAGATGTCAGAGTCCCAGACCTCGGCCAAGGCCCCGATCACGATCAAGAAGTATGCCAACCGTCGTCTGTACAACACGGCGACCAGCAGCTACGTCACCCTGGATCACCTGTCGCAGATGGTGAAGGACGGCGACGATTTCGTGGTCTATGACGCCAAGACGGGCGAGGACATCACCCGCTCGGTTCTGACCCAGATCATCGTCGAGGAAGAGTCCAAGGGCGGGCAGAACCTGCTGCCCATCAGCTTCCTGCGCCAGTTGATCGGCTTTTATGGCGATTCCCTGGGTGGGCTGGTGCCGCGCTATCTGGAATATTCCATGCAGGCGTTCTCCCACAACGAGCAGCAGATGCGCGACTACATGCGCAACGCGCTCGAAGGGATGTTCCCCTTCGGCCCGTTCGAGGACATGGGCAAGAAGAACATGGCCTTCATGGAAAGCGCCATGAAGATGTTCTCTCCCTTCTACCCTCAGGGCGCCGACGGCTCCTCGCCCAAGGTCGAGGACCTGCAGGCCAGCGTCTCGGCCCTGCAGAAGCAGATCGACCAACTGACCAAGCAGAAGTAAGAAGGGGCGCGGGCGTCTCGCCCGCTTCCCCTCATCTTTTCTACCGCGCCGGCTTTCCCACCGCCACGAAGGACAGACCGTCCGCGTCGAGCAGACGCTTGGCGGCGCGGCGCGCGTCATCCATGGTCACGGCATCGATCACCTTGGCCCGCCGGTCGAGGAAGTCGATGCCCAGGTGGTCCACCTGCATCTGGACCAGCAGCCCGGCGATGGCGGTGGTGGAATCCTGCTGCAACGGGAACGAGCCGTTGAGATAGGTCTTGGCGTCGGCCAGTTCCTTCTCGGTCGGTCCCTCGTCATGCATGCGGCGGAACTCTTCCTTGATCAGGCGGACGCTTTCGGGAAAGCGCGAGTTCTCGGTGGCCACCGAGCCGACGATCAGCCCCGAATGGGCATAGGGCGACAGATACGAGGTGACGGAATAGGCCAGGCCGCGCTTTTCCCGCACCTCCTCGGTCAGGCGCGACGAGAAGCCGCCGCCGCCCAGAATGTAGTTCACCACATAGGCGGCGTACCAGTCGGGATCGTCGCGGCGCAGACCGGGCAGCACGAACAGCGCCGTAGTCTGGGGGTTGTCCTTGGGAATCACCGCCAGCCCGGCCGGCGGCCGTGCCGCCACATCGGCGACGTCGCCCAGCGGACTGGACGCCGGCAGGGCGCCGAACACCTCGTCCAGGCGGCGCCCCAGTTCCTCGGGGGTGATGTCGCCGACCACGCCGACCACCAGCCGGTCGCGGGTCAGTTGCGCCTTGGCCAGGGCCCGCAGATCGGCCACCTGGATGGTCTTGACCGTCTCGACGGTGCCGCGCGGCGAGCGGGCATAGGGATGGCCGGCGAAGGTGGTCTCGAACAGCCGGCGCGACGCCTGGGAACCGGGGTCCTGGCTTTCGCGCATCAACCCGGCCAGCAACTGGCCGCGAATACGCTCCACCGGCTCCTTGTCGAAGCGCGGCTGGGAAAGCGACAGCCGGAACAGATCAAAGGCGGTGTCGCGGTTCTCGGACAGGGTCTTCAGGTGCCCGGCGAAGGAATCGCGGCCGGCATTGAAGCCCAGCGTGATGACCTTGTCCTCGAGGATTTGCTGGAAAGCCTGGGAATCGTGGGGACCGGCCCCTTCGTCCAGCAGGGCGGCCATCATGCCGGCCAGCCCCGCCTTGGCCGCCGGGTCATGGGCGGCACCGCCCCTGAAGGCGACTTCCATGGCGATGATCGGATTGGAGTGGTCGCGGACCAGCCAGGCTTCGATCCCCTTGGGGCTGGTCACCTTCTCGACGGTGACGGCACCGGCCGGAAGGGAGACCAACAGCAGCGCCAGCAGGATGACGATACGGCGCAGCATCTCAATGCACTCCCTTGGTCGAGCGATCGGGCAGCGGCATCACGGCACGGCCCTGCCCCGGCTTGGCGGCGGCGGGGTCGGACAACAGCAGGCCGGTGACCGAGGAAATCGGGTTGAATACGGAAGCCGCCGCCTTGGCGACCTGTTCCGGCGTCACGGCCTTGATATGGTCGGGCCAGGCTTCCACCTCCTCGACCGAAACGCCCGAAGCCAGGGCCTGGCCCAGGGTCTGCGCCCCGGTATGCAGCGAATCGCGGCCATAGGCGGCGCTGGCCCGCAGGCGGGTCTTGGCGCGTTCGATCTCGTCGGCGGTAAAGCCCTCCTTGACGATGCGGGCCAGTTCCTGCTCGATCAGCGCTTCCAGCTTGTCCAGCGGCACGCCGGGGCGCGGCGTCGCCGCCACCCGGAACACCGTCCGCCCCACCGCCACCGGATCGTAATCGGCGCTGATGGCGGCGGCGGCTCCCTTCTCCACCACCAGTGAACGGTAAAGCCGCGCGGTGGCGCCGCCCCCCACCAGATCGGCCAGCACCTCCAGGGGATAGGCCATGTCGCGTGCCCCGGCCCCCAGGCTGGGAGCGAGGTAGAGGCGACTCCACGACGGCTGGGCCACCCGCCCGTCCTTCAGGACGACGCGGCGTTCGGCCCGGTGGGGCGGCTCCTCGGTGCGGGCACGCGGCGGCGTATCGGCGCGGGCGATGGCGCCGTAATACTTCTCGGCCAGGGGGCGCACCGTCTCGGGCGTCACGTCGCCGGCCACCACCAGGATGGCGTTGTTGGGGGCGTACCAGCGGCGATAGAAGGCCAGGGCATCGTCTCGGGACAACGCGGCGATCTCGTCGGGCCAGCCGATGATCGGGCGGTGATAGGGCGAGTTGAGGTAAAGCGCCGCCTCCATCTGCTCGGACAGCAGGGCGGCCGGATTGTTGTCGGTGCGCGAGCGGCGCTCTTCCAGCACCACGTCCAGCTCGGTGCGGAAATTGGCCTCGTCCAGTACCAGATTGCGCATGCGGTCGGCTTCCATGCGCATCACCAGCTCCAGCTTATCGGCGGCGACGTTCTGGTAATAGCCGGTATAATCCGACGAGGTGAAGGCGTTGTCGCGGCCGCCGTTGCGGGCCACGATCTTGGAGAATTCGCCGGGCGGAATGCTGGGCGTGCCCTTGAACATCAGGTGTTCCAGCAGATGGGCGAGGCCGCTCTTGCCCGGCTCCTCGTCGGCGGCGCCCACCTTGTACCAGACCATGTGGCTGACGATGGGCACCCGGTGGTTGGAGATCACCACCACCTGCATGCCGTTCTCCAGCGTGAAGGTCGCCGGATCGAAGACTCCAGCCAGGGCCGGACGACCGGCGGGGACGACAGCCAACAGCGCACCCAGCAGCAGCGCGCACAAACGGATGGGGCTCATCGGGCCTCCTGAGAGCAGCTTCACCGTGTCATCCCGAGCGATGCGGGGGACCTCCACATGGAGCGATGGAGCCAGGGGGGAACAGCCGGGGCGGAGAGCCATCGGAGCGACAGCCGAATCCCCCGGAGTCGCGAGGCTGCGCGCTCATCGTGGCAGAATCAAGGCGGGAAAGGCGGCTAGTTGAAGATACCTTCAAGCCAGGCCTTCTTGCGGCGCTGGACCTGGGGAGTCTCGCCATCGGACACCGACTTGCCGAGCGCCTGATTCTCGCGCAGGCGCTGGGTCTCCTTGGTGGCGTCGACGGTGGCGGCGCCCGGCGGCTCGGCCTTGCGCCAGAACATGATGCGGTCCTGGAAGCTTCTGTCCGCATCGGCCAAGGCCTGATTTTCCTTGTTCACCAGGACGCGGATATCGGACTGGATGGAATCGGCGCCGACCCGCTTCATCATGGCGAGATCGCCGGAAGTGCGGCCGTCGGTCGAGATGGGAGTGCCGGAACGCCCGCCCACCAGAATCTGCCGGGCCTGGTCGCGCGTCGTACCTTCCTGCGGCCGGACGGCGCCCGGCTGCGGCGGCCGCAAGGTGAATTCCGGCGGCATGGAGAGCGGCGCCCGCTGCACCACCTGGAACTCGTCCGGCGGCGCCTTCTCGTAGCCAAGCGAGCGCTTGACGTCAGTACAGGCGGACAACACCACCGGCGCCAGCAGGGCGGCCATGGCCAGCAGGCGGGGGGCGATCAGACGGACGGTGGGGCGGCGGTTGGTCTTCATGGCCCTAATTCTTAGACGAATCGCGGCTGGCAAACAAGGAGTCCACGACGAGAAAAACCGCTCCCACGGTAATGGCCGAATCCGCCACATTGAAGGCCGGCCAGTGATAGCCCATCAGGTGGACGTCGAGGAAGTCGGCCACCGCCCCGAAACGGGCCCGGTCGATGACGTTTCCCAAGGCGCCGCCGATGATTCCGCCCAGCGCCACCTGGACCAGCAGGGTCTCGGCCTTGGCCAGCCAGAAGGTCATGCCGGCGCAGATCACCATGGCGAGCGCCGAGAGAATCAGCGCGTTCCACTCGCCGCCGGTATTGCCGATGCCGAAGCTGACCCCCCGGTTCCAGGCCATCACCAGATCGAAGAACGGCGCCAGTTCGATACGGGTGGCGGAGTGAAACGGCGTGCCGTCCACGCCTTCGGGCCGCATCACCTTCTCGACGATCCAGTATTTGGACAACTGGTCGAGCCCGATGATCAGGGTCGCGACCGAGAGCCCGCGGGGCAGCGCGTTGGACAGAACCACCTCAGCCCGCCTCCACCGCGTCGGAGCACCGGTGGCAGACGCCTTCATGCCCGGCGGTTCCCACCTCGTGCAGCACCTTCCAGCAGCGCTGGCATTTGGCGCCCTCGGCCGGATGGGGCGCCACCGACACGCCGGGCACGTCGGGAAGCTGGAACTCGCCCTCGGCGGGCAGGCCGTCGATCACCCGGATGCCCGAGGTGATGCAGATTTCCGCCATGTCGAGGCCGGTGAGCAGCTCGTGGATGTCCGAGGACACGGTCAGCAGCGGGCTGGCCTGAAGGCTCGAACCGATGCGCTTCTCGCGCCGTTCGATCTCCAGCGCGCCGGTGACCACCTTGCGCACGTCGCGGACCCTGGCCCATTTGGCGGCCAGCGCCTCGTCCCGCCACGACGCGGGAATCTCGGGGAACAGTTCCAGATGGACCGAACCGTCCTCGGACGGATGCCGGGCCAGCCACGCCTGCTCGGCGGTGAAGCACAGGAAGGGGGCCAGCCACTTGGTCAGGGTATCGAGCACCATATCCATCACCGTCCGCGCCGCCCGGCGGCGCAGCGACGACGCGGCGTCGCAGTACAGCGCGTCCTTGCGGATGTCGAAGTAGAAGGCCGACAGGTCCACCGCGCAGAAATTGTGCAGCTCGGTGAACAGCCCGTGGAACTGGAAGCCGTCGCAGGCGCCCCGGAACTGCACGTCCAGTTCGGTCAGGCGATGCAGCACCCAGCGCTCCAGCTCGGGCATCTGCTCCACCGGCAGCTTCTCCGCCTCGGTGAAGCCGTCGAGCGCGCCCAGCAGGTAGCGCAGCGTGTTGCGCAAGCGGCGGTAGATATCCACCTGGGTCTTGAGAATTTCCGGCCCGATGCGCAGGTCGTCGGAATAATCGGACCCCACCACCCACAGACGCAGGATGTCGGCGCCCATGGTACCCACCACTTCCTGCGGCGCCACCACGTTGCCCAGCGACTTGCTCATCTTGCGGCCGTCCTCGTCGAGGACGAAGCCGTGGGTCAGCACCGCGTCATAGGGCGCGCGGCCCCGCGTGCCGCAGGATTCCAGCAAGGAGGAATGGAACCAGCCGCGATGCTGGTCCGAGCCCTCGAGATAGAGCGAGGCGGGCCAGGACAGGCGCGGCCATTCCTCGCCCTCCAGCACGAAGGCGTGGGTGCAGCCGGAATCGAACCACACGTCCAGGATGTCGGTGACCTTATCGTAATCCTCGGCCGCATACTCGTTGCCCAGGAAGCGTTCGGGCGGCGAGGTGAACCACGCGTCCGAGCCCTCGGCCTTGAAGGCCTCGACGATGCGGTCCATCACCGCCCGATCACGCAGCGGCTGACCTGTCTTCTTGTCCACGAACACGGTGATGGGCACGCCCCAGGCGCGCTGGCGCGACACGCACCAGTCGGGGCGGTTCTCCACCATGGAGCCGATGCGGTTGCGACCCTGGTCGGGGACGAAGCGGGTCTCGGCGATGGCCTGGAGCGCCTTGGCGCGCAGGCCCGTGCTCTCCATGGAGATGAACCATTGCGGCGTGTTGCGGAAGATCAGCGGCGCCTTGGAACGCCAGGAATGGGGGTACGAGTGCTCGACCTTGCCGTGGGCCAGCAGATTGCCGCAGGCGGTCATGGCCTCGATCACCGGCTTGGCCACCGGCGAGTAGTACTTGCCGTTCTTGCCCTGGTTCAGCACGTCCATCCCGGCGAAGATCGCCACATGGGGGAAGTACTTGCCGTCGGGCTGCACGGTATCGGGAATGGCGATACCGTGTTCCTTGCCCAGATGCCAGTCGTCCTCGCCATGGCCCGGCGCGATGTGGACGAAGCCGGTGCCGGTATCGGTGGTGACGAAGCCGCCGGCCAGCAGCGGCACCGGGAAGTCATAGCCGCCCGCCGCCTTCTCGTGGAACTTCAGCGGGTGATGGGCGACGGTGCCGGCCAGGGCGGCGCCCTTCAGGGTGTGCAGAATCTTGAAGACGCACTTGGCGTCCTTGGCCACCTGCTCCGCCAGATCGGCGCACAGCACCAGCTTCTCGCCGACCAGGGCCAGATCGGACTCGCTGCTTTCCACCTCGACCACCACATAGTCGAACTCGGCGCCATAGGCGATGGCGCGGTTGCCCGGCATGGTCCAGGGCGTGGTGGTCCAGATCACCACCTTGGCGCCCTCGATCTCCGGCAGGCTGGCGGTGACCACCGGGAACTTGACCCAGATGGTGACGGAAGTGTGGTCGTGGTACTCCACCTCGGCCTCGGCCAGGGCGGTCTTTTCCACCACCGACCACAGCACCGGCTTGGCGCCCTTGTACAGCGAGCCGTCCAGCAGGAACTTGCCCAGCTCGGCGGCGATCACCGATTCGGCGTGGTTGGTCATGGTGGTGTAGGGATGGTCCCAGTCACCGGTGATGCCCAGACGCTTGAACTCTTCCTTCTGGATGCCGATCCACTTGGCGGCGAACTGGCGGCATTCCTCGCGGAAGGTGACGGTGTCGATCTCGTCCTTGTCCTTGCCGGCGTCCCGGTACTTCTCCTCGATCTTCCACTCGATGGGCAGGCCGTGGCAGTCCCAGCCGGGGACGTAATCGGCGTCCCGGCCCAGCATCTGCTGGGAACGGGTGATGACGTCCTTCAGAATCTTGTTCAGCGCGTGGCCGATGTGCAGGTTGCCGTTGGCGTAGGGCGGGCCGTCGTGAAGGATGAACTTCTCGCGCCCCTTGGAGGTGGCGCGCAGACGGCCGAACAGGTCGATCTTCTCCCAGCGGGCCAGCAGTTCGGGCTCCAGCTTGGGCAGCTCGCCCTTCATGGGGAAGTCGGTCTTGGGCAGGAAGACGGTGTTCTTGTAATCGACGCTCATGACAGGCTCTCAAACGGCAGGGGCGACGGGCACCATGGGCCCGGCGGCGGCGGAAAATTTGCGGGCGGCCAGCAGGCGGCGGCCGGTCTCCACATCGGCGGTAATCTGGGTGGTCAGTTCGTCGAGCCCGCTGAAGCGGCGCTCGGGGCGGACATGCTCGACCAGCGCCACCCGCAGGTGGCGGCCGTAGAGGTCCTCGTTGACGTCCAGCAGGTGGACCTCCATCAGCTCGTCGGTCTTGTCGAAGGTGGGGCGGCGACCGAAATTGGCGACGCCGTCGTGCCACACCGTCGCTCCGCCCTTGTCGATGCCGGCCCGCACCGCGTAGACGCCCATGGCCGGGCGCTGGTACTCGCCCAGCCGCAGATTGGCGGTGGGAAAGCCCAGCAGGCGGCCGCGGGCGTCGCCGTGCTCGACACGGCCCTCCACCTCCCAGTAATGGCCGAGCAGGCTGGCGGCGCAGTCGGGGCGGCCCGCTACCAGATGGTCGCGCACGGCGGTGGAGGAATAGGTCTCGCCGCTGCCGGACATGGCCGGCGGCACCACGGTGACGCCGAACCCCGATTCCTCGCCGCATTTCTGCAGGAAGGCGCCGGTGCCGAGCCGGCCCTTACCGAACACGTAGTCGTAGCCCACCACCACGTGACTGGCCTTGAGGCAGCCGACCAGCACGTCGCCGACGAATTCCAGCGCCGTCATGGCGGAAAAATCGCGGTCGAAATGCTGCTGATACAGGAAATCGGTCCCCAGCGCCTCGATCAGGCGGGCCTTGACGCGGAAGGGAGTCAGGCGGAACGGCGGCTGGTCGGGATTGAACAGCGAGCGCGGATGGGGCTCGAAGGTCATCACCGCATGGGCCACGCCCAGGTCGCGGGCGATGCGGCGCGCGGTCAGGATCACCGACTGATGGCCGAGATGGACGCCGTCGAAATTGCCCAGCGCCACCACGCAACCGCGGTGGTCGGGGGAAAGCTCGCCGCAATGCCGGATCAGGCGCATCTTAAGGACAGGACCCCAGGGGAAAACCAAGGGCCAAGGGGTAGTGCAAAAGGCCTCGAAGCGCAAGACTTCCCCCTCTCCCGGCCGGGAGAGGGGGATGCGACTTCAAATCGGCGGATCAATGAATTGCTCCGCCCAGAGCCTCAGTCGCCGGCGCCACGCTTGGCTTTCGCCGCATAAGCGGCGGCGGCCCTTGGCCTTGCCTCCGCCGCCCTGAACCTGCGCGGTTCAGGGCGGCGTCGGAATCAGCCCTTGGACGGAACCATCAGGGTGGCTTCGCCATCCATGACGATCTTGCCGGCCACCGAGCAGGTGGTCTTGAAGGTGGCGAACTTCTTTTCCGGGGTCAGCGCGGTGACCTCGACCCGGGCGGTGACGGTGTCGCCGATACGCACCGGAGCCTTGAACTTCAGCAACTGCGAGACGTAGATGCAGCCCGGGCCGGGCAGCTTGGTGCCGAACACGGTGGAGACGAAAGCCGCCGACAGCATGCCGTGGGCGATGCGGCCCTTGAACATGGTCTGGCTGGCGAATTCCTCGTTGATGTGAACCGGGTTGAAGTCGCCCGACACGCCGGCGAAGGCGACGATGTCGGCCTCGGTGACGGTCTTGGCGAAGATGGCCGACTGACCGACCGACAGTTCCTCGAAATACATTCCGTTCAGCGACTCGCCGCTCATCCTTCGTCTCCATATTTATGGTTGTTGCTGCGACGCAGCGCAAAGCGCGGGCGGAGTATAGACGGACGGGGGGTGATCCTCAACCGACGCTTTGGAGCGGTTCAAGCCTTGCCTTGGCGGCCGGGCTGTGGCCGAATGCCCGCCTTGCAACTGCAATGCGTGCCGCCCGTGAAATACCGCCTCGCCCTTTTGCTGCCGCTGCTGCTCGGCGCCTGCGCCGCCGGCAATCCCTGGGTCCACCCGCAATTGCCCAAGGACCAGTGGAGCCGCGACTATTCCGCCTGCCGCCGCTCCGCCGACCGGGATTCCGGCTACCGCGACGACGGCCGCGACACCTACAGCCCGACGCGCGATTACGAGCGCGCCCAGGCCAAGCGCATCTACGATGCCGAGCTCAATGCCTGCATGCGCGGGCTGGGCTATTTCCCCGCCCCCAAGAAGTGAGGATGCCCGCCATGCGCCGCGCCGCCCTGGCCGCCTGCTGCCTGTTCGCCGTCGTTTCCGTCATGGGGCCAGCCCTGGCCCAGGAGCTTCCCAAGGGCCCCAAGGCCCCGCCGCCCGAGCCGCTGCCCGACGCCACCTGCGACACCGCCAAGGCCGATTCCGGCGACTGGCTGGTGGGCCGCTGGGTGGCGCCCTATTCCAGGTGGGAGTTCAAGCGCGAGGGCCAGGGGCTGGTGTGGAAGCTGGAGCAGAAGCCCGACATCAACCGCGACCTCGGCTACAAGCAGGGAACGGTCATCGAGGGCCAGGTGGCGAGCGTCAGCCCCTGCACCATGAATCTGGTGGCCACCGAGAACGGCGAGACCGCCTTCGCCTTCGAGGGCGTGCGCACCGAGGACGGCAAGATCTACGGCTACGCCACCAACAAGGCCGGCCAGAACGCTCGCTGGACCCTCAGACGGGAACGCTGATTCCCCTCACCTCCAGCCGGGACCGCAGGTCGTCGGTGAGCGGCGTCGACCGCCGCGTCGCCTCGTCGGCCAGCACCAGCACCGAATCGGCGATGGCGACGCAACGGTCCTCCACGAACACCCCCTGACCCAGGTGGAACGAGGTGCGGCCGATCCTGGTCACGCCGGTGCCGATGCGCACCTCGCCCGGCCAGTGGATTTCGCCGATGAAGTCCAGCACCAGCCGGGCGATGACGATGAAGGTGCCGGGCGGCGTCAGCGGCCGGCCCGGCTCCAGCAGGAGCTGCGTGCGGCCGGTCTCGCAGAACACCGAGAACGCCACGTTGTTGATGTGCCCCTGCTTGTCGGTATCGCAATAACGCAACGTCTCGCGCGACCAATGGGGATAGATGGCGGGGTCCTTCAGGTCGGGCTTGGCGGCATGGGGCATGTGGTCGTCTCTCATCGGTTTTCTCAAGCGGGGCAGGTCCGCCGCCGCGACGGCAGCATGGAGAATATCACGGCGGCGATCACCACGGCACCGCCTCCCATCTGCGCCGGATTGGGCGGGCTGCCGCCCAGGGTGGCGATGGTGGCGGCGAAGACCGGCACCAGGTTGAGGAACAGGGCGGTGCGCCCGGCTCCCATGCGGGTGATGGCCATGCTCCAGAACAGGTAGGCCAGCACCGAACCGGTCACCGCCATCAGCAGCAGCGCCGCCCCCGCCTTGGGGCCGGGCACGGAAAACGCCGAGCCGCTGGCCGCCGCCGCCGCCGCCAGAACCAGGGCGCCGGCCGCCATCATCACCGTGGTGTTGGCCAGTTGCGGGCCGGGCGGCATCAGCTTGCGGGCCAGAACGTTATAGGCGGCCCAGGCCAGATTGGCGCCCAGCATCTCCACGTCGCCCAATCCGAACTCCATGCCCTCTCCCACACGGCCGCCCAGGATGACCATGGACACCCCGGCCAGGGCTACCGGAATGGCGGCGATCTGCCGGCCAGGCAATTGCTCGCGCAGGGTCAGCGCCGCCAGCAGGGCGGTCAGCAGCGGATTGGTCGCCATGATCAGGGCGCCGTTGACCGCCGAAGTGGTGCGCATGGCGTCGAAGAACAGCAGATTGAAGCCGGCGATGCCGACGACACCCACCAGGGCCAGCCGGCCGCCGTGACGGCGGGCAACTGCCAGCATGGCGGTGAATTCACCGCGCCAGACCACCAGCACCGCCATGATCAGCGCCGCCAGCACGAAGCGTCCGGCCGCGGCGGTCATGGGGGCCATATCGGCCAGCACCGGGCCGGCCAGGTTGAAATTAGCCCCCCAGAACAGGGCGGACAAAGCGGCAAGGGCGTAAATCGCGGTCGGGCCCATCTGAGCCTCCATTGAGGTGGACTAATCCATGCACCGACGATACGCTTTGGAAACTCTTGACCTCAAACGATCTTTTCTCGCCCGTGGGTTAAGGAAATCTAATCATGCGCCGCCGTCTGCCGCCGCTTCGCGCCCTGCATGCCTTCGAGGCCGCCGCCCGTCATCTGTCCTTTGCCCGCGCCGCCGAGGAACTGGGCGTCACCCCGGCGGCCATCAGCCAGCAGATCAAGCAGTTGGAGGACATCCTGGGCGTCACGCTGTTCCATCGCGGCGCGCGGCTGTCGCTGACCCGCCCGGCCGCCCTGGCCGCCCCGGAATTCAGCGATTCCTTTGATCGGCTGGCCTCGGCCGTCGGGCGTCTGGCCCCCGACGGCCCGGCCAAGCCGCTGGTGGTGTCGGCACCGCCGGCCTTCGCCGGGCGTTGGCTGGTGCCGCGCCTGACCCGGTTCCAGGAGGCCCATCCCGGCATCGACCTGCACCTGTCGGCCACTTTGCGGCTGGTGGACCTGGACCGCGAGGGGGTGGACGTGGCCATCCGCTACGGCTCGGGCCGCTATCCCGGCCTGCTGGTGGAGCGCCTGCGCCTGGAGGAGGTGATCGCGGTGGCGGTACCCCGTCTGGCGGCAAGCCTGGGCGAACTGTCCGACCTTACCCGCGCCACCTTGCTGGTCAACGAGTCCATGGGCTGGGACACCGCCTTTCCCACCTGGCCCGGCTGGCTGGCCGAGATGGGGGCGGTGCCCGAGGAACCGCTGAAACTTCGCCCGTTCGGCGACGCCTCGCTGGTGGTGGAAGCGGCCCTGGCCGGATTGGGTGCCGCCCTGGTCTGGCGGACCCTGGTTTCCGACGAATTGTCCAGCGGGCGGCTGGTCGCCCTGTTTCCCGGCCGCCCGCTGGCCAGCGCCTATCATCTGGTCTGCCTGCCCGACCGCGCCGAGTCACCGGCCATTCGCGCCTTCCGGGACTGGATCAAGGGCGAGGTCGTCACCACGTAAGGGGCCTACGCCGATAGTCCGCTTGCCTTCCCGAGGCGGGATGCTAGGCTGGCATAGGGTTAATTCCCGATCAGGAGACGGCCGATGAAAGGCAAGAAGAGCGTCATATCCAGGCTCAACAAACTCTTGGTCGGAGAGCTGGTCGCCGCCGACCAGTATTTCGTGCACGCCCGCATGTACCATGAATGGGGCCTGCATAAACTGTACGAGCGCATCGACCACGAGCGTCAGGACGAGATCGGCCACGCCGATCTGCTGATTCGCCGTATCCTGTTCCTGGAAGGGACTCCCGATATTTCCAAGCGGCCGGCGCCGACCATCGGCAAGGATGTGCCGTCCATGCTGAAGGCCGACCTCGCCCTGGAAATCGAGGTCATCGCCGAGTTGAAGGAAGCCATCGCCCATTGCGAGGACGAAGGCGATTACGACACGCGGCGTATCCTGGGCAAGATTCTCGAGGATACCGAACAGGACCATACCCTGTGGCTGGAGCAGCAGTTGGGTCTGATCGAGCGCATGGGCCTGCAGAACTACCTGCAATCGGCGGCCGGCGACATTTCCGGAGGTGCGTCATGAAGGGCGACAAGGAGATCCTGCGCCACCTGAACGGCGTCCTGAAACTGCACCTGACCGCCATCAACCAGTACTTCCTGCACGCCCGCATGCTGAAGAACTGGGGCCTGAAGGATTTGGGCAAGGTCATCTACAAATACTCCATCGAGGAGATGAAGCAGGCCGACGAGGTCATCGAGCGCATCCTCTTCCTGGAGGGGCTGCCCAACCTGCAGGACCTGGGCAAGCTCAACATCGGCGAGGAGGTGGCCGAGATGCTGGCCGCCGACCTGAAGATGGAGCAGGGCGAGCACAGGGCGCTGGTGGAGACCATTGCGCTGTGCGAATCCAAACAGGACTTCGTCACCCGCGACGAACTGGCGGAAATCCTCGAGGATACCGAGGAGCATATGGACTGGCTGGAAACCCAGATCGACCTGATGGCCAAGGTGGGGATGCAGAATTATCTGCAGGCGGCCATGGGCGAGATCGAGGGCGACTGAACCGAGGCGCAGCGACAGGGGGATGGGCTGAACGTCATTGCCAGGTCATACCGGCCGCTGGCCTTCACGACGGCGGTACTGCTGGTCGTCTGGGTCAGCGGCGCCCTGCTCGCCTGGCGGGACCGGAGCGATTCGCTCAACGACAGCGGCCGCCTGACCGCGGCGCTGACCCGCGTGGTGGCCGAGCGCATATCCGGCTCGCTCCGCGGCGTCGATCAGCTGTTCCAGGAAACGGCGGCCCGTTCCCTGGACGGCACCAATCCAGCGGACCTGCTGGCCCTGATGAGCTATCGCAGCGGCGCCTTCCCCGAGGTCCGCACCGTCTTTCTCATCGGCACCGACGGCCGCGTCAAGCTCAGCACCCTGGCCTCCATGGTGGGCGTCGATCTCCGCAACCGCCCCTATTTCGAGGCGGCGACCAAGGCACCGTTCCATGCCGGCCTGATCGTCGCGCCTCCCACCGTCAGTCCCATCACCGGCCGGCTCGGCCTGGTGGTGGCGCGGCCGATCATCAGCCCGGTGGGGACCTTCGCCGGCGTGGTGGCGGCGGCCCTGAACCCGGAATTCTTCTCCGAAACGCTGAGCGGCGTGGTCGAGGGCGAGATCGACCGGGCGGTGATCACCAATCTGGACGGCGACGTGCTGGCCCGCCTGCCCGATCCCGGCCGCCACATGGGCAGTTCCATCCGCTCCGGCCCGCTGTTCACCCAGCATCTGCCCAAGGCCCGCACCGGCACCTTCATCGCCCCCAGCATCTTCGACGGCATGGAGCGTCTGGCGTCCTATCAGGTGCTGGAGCGGCATCCCATCGTGATCTCGGTGGGCATCACCACCCGGGCGGCGCTGCGGCGCTGGACCATCAACACGCTGATCATGGGCGGCGCCGGCCTGTTATTCTCCGCCCTGCTCCTGGCGGCCACGATCCTGCTGGAACGGCGCGAGCGCGAACGCCACAGGGCCGAGGCGGCGCTGAAGGCCAGCGAGGAGAGCTACCGCATCCTGGTCAACGACCAGGACGACCTGATCCACCGCTACGCCCCCGATACCACGCTGCTGACCGTCAACCGGGCCTATGCCCGCTTCTACGGCGAGCAGCCCGATCAACTGATCGGCCGCAAGTGGATCGCCTTCATCCCCGAGGAGGAACGTCCCTTCATCCTGTCCTGTCTGCAGTCCCTGAACCACGTCCAGCCCTATCGCGAGGACCATCGCCGGGTGGTGATGCCCGATGGGCAGGAGCGCTGGATCGAATGGCGGACCACGGCGCTGTACGACACGCTGGACAACCTGACCGGCTATCAGACGGTCGGACGCGACGTTACCGATTCCCACCGGGCCCAGCAGGCCATTTCGGAACGCGAGGAGCTTTACAGCCAGAGTTTCCACCGCAACCCGGCCATCAAGCTGCTGATCGACCCCAAGACCGGCGCCATCACCGATGCCAACGATTCCGCGGCGCTGTTCTACGGCTATCCCGTCGAAGTGCTGAAGCGGATGCAGATCAGCGACATCAACATCGCCACGCCCGAGGAGATCGAGCGGGAGATGGCGGCGGTGGAGCACGAGGGGCGCAAGTTCCTGCGCTTCCGGCACCGCCTGTCCTCGGGCGATATCCGCGACGTGGAGGTTTACACCTCCCCGCTGCACGTGGGCGGCCGCGCCTATCTCAGCAGCATCGTGGTCGACGTCTCCGACCGCAACCGCTTCGAGGCGGAGTTGCAGGCCAGGACCGCCGAACTGGCCCGCTCAAACGCCGAGCTGGAGCAGTTCGCCTACGTGGCCTCCCATGACCTGCGCCAGCCGCTGCGCATGGTCAGTTCCTACGTCACCCTGATGGAACGCCGCCTGGGTGATCGCCTGGACGACACATCGCGCGAATTCATCGGCTATACCGTCTCGGGCGTGAAGCGCATGGATGCCCTGATCAAGGGGCTGCTGGACTACTCGCGGGTCGGGCGCGGCAGCGAGGATTTCACCGATGTGAACCTGGAGGACACCGTCACCACCGCCTGCGCCAATCTCGGCCTGGACGACGGCGGCGGCGGCGAGGCCTCGGTGACCGTCGAATCCCCGCTGCCCACCCTCCCCGGCATTCCCAGCGAGTTGGCCCGGCTGTTCCAGAACCTGATCGGCAACGCGGTCAAGTACCGCCACCCCGACCGCCGGCCCGAAATCAGGATCGGCGCCCGGCGCGAAGGCCCCGACTGGGTGATTGCCGTCGAGGATAACGGCATGGGGATCGGACCCGAGCATTTCGAGCGCATCTTCGGAATGTTCCAGCGCCTGCACGGCGAGGGGGAATACGAAGGTACCGGCATCGGTCTGGCCATCTGCCGCAAGATCGTCACCACCCACCACGGACGCATCTGGGTGGAGTCCGAGGAAGGCCGGGGCTGTCGCTTCCTGGTGGCGCTGCCGGCCTGCCGCGAGGCCCCTACCCCCTCGGCATCCCAAGGACTTCCGGCATCCCAAAGCCTTCCGATACCCCAAAGCCTTCCGATACCCCAAGGCCTTCCGATACCCCAAGGCCTTCCGATACCCCAAGGCCTTCCGATACATTGACGACGCCGGCCAATTGGGCGACTCTCATTTCCGCGTCCAGAAGGAGTTTCCGGCCATGAAGGTCGCGGCCATTTCGTTCAACGACAACCACAGCCTGAGCATGGACGTGGAAGGGGTCAGCTATATCGGCGCCGCCCAGCCCATGGAACTGGAAGACGGCACCTGGTTCCTTGAACTGCTGATCCGCACCGGCAACGGCACCATCGCCCTGCAACTGGTGGCCGATTCACCGGAAAAGTTGGACATCACGCGCTACGAATAGCGCCTACCCCCGCGCCTTCTCTTCCCAGCCGCCGCGTTCGGTCTGCTGGTAGTAAACCGCATTGCGATTTTTCATGTCTATTTTCAATGAGTTACAGCGCTAAATAGTTAACTGTGTAAAAACTGTGTATTAGTATTTACTAATTTATATAATTCGTATTAATTTTGCCCCTTCAGACCACAACAGAACCCAACTTACATCATGTAAGTCCGCCGACAAACCGCTCCGCATGGATGTGCGGCTGGTGGCGCTCAATCTCGGCACCAGCCCCGAAATGGTCCACCGCCATTACGGCCACGACAACACCAAGAGCCGGACATCAGAGTTCGCCGATGTGTGGCTGACGAAGGAGGAGAGGTGAGGGGAATTTACTTGATGTAAGCCCCCAAGGCATTATCGTCGATAACGAGCAAGATGCTTGACACTCGACACCAGAAGATGAGTTTCGAGGCGCTTCACTCCTATATCAGCCGCCATGCGACGAAATATCCATGAGGATCGGGAGCCTATAGACCATGACCATGGACCCGCGTCCTATTGAGCAGCAGCTTCACCATGCCAAGGCAAAGCGATTTCGCAGAATCCAGCAGAACTTCAAAGCGGTCCGCCCAGATGGCCGGAGCGCGAGCTTTTTCATCGCGGAGATTTCTCGGTCGATCGATGCGGGCCTTCTGCTCTCAGCTATCGTCCTCTCGACCACATTGCTCGAACTTTGGCTTCGAGATCTGTTGGGAACCCAGGTGTCCAGGCGCAACGCGGCCATTACAGGGCGAGCCGACCTGGCAAAAATAGATAAAGAACTCGAAGGATCTGATGGAACCGGACGCGGCCATATGTTTGCGGAGAGTGTCGATGACCTCTACAGGTATGACGTTATAAATTTGATGGAGAAAAATTGGCTCAACAACTTCTATCGATCTGTTCGTGTACCATTTCATCACGGGCTCAGTGGGCGCCTAGTCTCTCGGAAAGTGCTGGATGGTGACGATGAATTGGACACTGAAATATTGGAGGGTGATGGGGAGATGGCGTATTTCCTCAATGAATTATTGAATGACCCCAAGAAGAGGTCCCGACAGTTGGAGGTACTGGCACGACCTGAGCGGCAAGTGGTTCCTCGAACTCCGCTATGCCAACACCGTGCTGAGCCTCGCCAAGGACCAGAACGCCATCGAGATCGGGACCAAGGACAAGCTGGTTCCGACGATCCAGACGGTGATCGACGCCGTGAAGGCGGGCGAGTTGGATGCCGCGATGAACGCGGCGCTCGCATCGCGCAAGAAGCCCGGCAAGGCCGCTTAAGGTTCAACTGCCGTGCGTGGCGACATGCACGGCAGAGCCATGATGGTTCGGCTTACTCTTCCGCAAAATATCATCCCGAACAACGCCCCCGCTAACTCCTTGCGTGAAGTACCTGGAGAGCGGTCCGTACGTTTCCGCAAAACAGTCAGCAAATACGCCACTCTGCCCTCGCCACGCTCCCCAAAGACGTGTATCCGGGATGGGCCTTGCGCCCGTTGCGCTGCTATAGCGGCGGGCCGCGCTGAGCGTCTACGGGGAAAAACACAGTCTATTCCTCATCCTCGGCCAGGACCAAATAGGGAAATCGCTGCCCCTTCGGTTTCGACTTTTCCGTCTTTCTTCCGGCCTTCCGAGCCGCATCAACGAGCTGCTCGACGGTTCCGGTCTTCGGTTTGAATTCGGGCTTCACATGCGTCAACTCCTTGGCCTTGGCGCTGTTCCTCGCATGCTTGTAGTGGTGTTTGATCATCTGCACCGAGGTGCCCATGTTCTCCGACAGGTCGAAGACATTGACATCGCCTTCCATGAGACGGGTATCGGCATAGGTGTGGCGAAGGGAATACGGTGTCCGCTTCTGGTTCGTCCGTCCGATCCGCAGATCGGCGTCCTTCTCAAGATAAAGGTCTTCGAGCATCCGGGAGAAGGTGGCGCTGGGCACCCCGAGCTTCTCTCCGTGCTCATTGATGAACAGGAAGTCGTTCGGGCCAGTCGCGATTTCCCGCTTTCTCAGCCGCCGGATGGCATCCGCGACCTCGGGCATGGCCACCACGTCCCGCTCCCCGGTCTTGCCTTCATTGAGGTCGAGGATGACCATTTCCTCGCCGTTGGCGGCGTCCTGAATGTGGATGTCGCGGTTCTGGAGGTTCATCGCCTCGCCGGGGCGCATGCCGCTGTAATAGAGGAAGATGCAGTAATCCCGGAGATGCTCGCGGCGCTCCCGCGTTCTACCGTTCACCGTCAAGGTGGGCCATTCCCACAGCCAGTCTTCCAGGATTTTCCATTCGTCCGAGGTGAAGCCGTCGCGCTTGGTCCGCTTCTTGAGGCTGACGCTGAAGGTCGCCTTGGGGCGATCCTGGTAGCGGATGTACCGCTTATCGACGGCATGATCCAAGATCTGGTTGAGGATCTGCATTTCGTGCATCACCGTCGTTGGCGCGATGGGAGTGCCACGATAGGAACTTTGTGCCAGCCGCCAGTTGATGTAGCCCTTGGCGATCTCGGTGGTGAGCCGCCCGATGATCCGTATCCCGCATTCCCTGAAATAGCGTCGAAGCGGAATGGCCGAATGGACGGCGCGCTTGATGGCCGACTTACCGCGCGTGGGGTCCATCTTGACCTCCGCGACATATTCCGAGATCACCTCGTCGAGGGTCTTGTCGAACAGCGATCCGACGTCACCCTTCTTCACGGCGTTCAGCACCGCGCCGTACTGCATCAAGGCCCATTGCTTGGCGGTGTCGATGTTCGTCGTCGGGGCGCCATCCTTTTCGCCCCCCTCGCGGAGAAGCTGGAATTTGTAGGGACGGAACCCCTTAACCTTGAGGGGGAAGCGGACGTACCAATTGTCCCCGGCGTCCTTGCGCTGATAGATCACCAGGCCGGGCCACTCAGGGAATGCGTATTTGGTCCGCATTCCCTTGCCCTTGGCTCGGCCTTTTTCCGGCATTTACAACCTTTAATTGCTAATTACTTAATGCGCACAACCGCATTTCTGTGTAGAAACTGTGTATAAAACAGTACTTTAACGCCCCTTTTTGGGCAATGTGTATGAATTGCTCTATCGCTAAGTCCTTGATTTTTCTTCCCATCCGCCGCTAAAATTTTGCTGGTAGTAAACCAGTTGATGCCCCTCGGCCTTCCAGCGTTTCCAGCGTTCGCGCGCCTTCTCCACCGCCTCGGGATCGTTGCCGTCGAACAGGTCCAGGCAGCGTTGGAATTCGGCCACTTTCTCCGACGCGGCACCGTCGCACATCACCAGGATGGTGGCGCCGTTGGGGTTTTCGTCGGTGTCGGTCAGCCAGATGGGCTGCTGCGCCGCCTCGCCGTCCCTGGCCGAGCCGTGAGGCAGCCAGGAATCCGGCTCGAAGGTCCACAGGCGGTCGTTCAGAACCTCCACCCGCTCGGCGGAACCGGCCAGCACCACGGCACGGAAGCCGGCGGCCAGCGCCTTGTCCAGCAGCTTGGGCAATGCCTGTTCGAGCGGCAGGCGCATCAGGTGATAGAAGCCGATCTGGGTCATGCCCCACATTTACCATGGGAATGGCGTTCCGGCGAGCCGTGGGTATAATCCCAGCCGTCATGAAGATCGCCGTGATCATTCCCAGCTACAAGGTGACCCGCCACATGGAGGCGGTGCTGGCCGGCATTCCCCGATCCGTCACCCATATCCTGGTGGTCGACGATTGCTGCCCCGACGGTTCGGGCGAGGTGGCGGCCAGGGTCGCCGATCCGCGCGTCGAGGTGATCCGCCATGCCGTCAACAAGGGCGTCGGCGGCGCGGTGGTCACCGGCTATGTCCGCGCCCTGGAACTGGGCTGCGACATCTGCGTCAAGATGGACGGCGACGGCCAGATGGACCCGGCGGAGCTGCCCAGGCTGATCGAGCCGCTGGCTTCGGGCCGCGTCGATTACACCAAGGGCAACCGCTTCCGCCACCTGCCCGAGCTGAAGGCCATGCCGCCGGTCCGCCTGATCGGTAATTCGGCGCTGTCCTTCCTGGTCAAGGCGGCGTCGGGCCAGTGGGGAGTGATGGACCCCACCAACGGCTACACCGCCATCCATCGCCGGGCGCTGGAGGAATTGGACCTGGGCCGTCTGGCCGAGCGCTATTTCTTCGAAAGCGACATGCTGATCCAGTTGGGCATGGCCGGATTGCCGGTGGAGGACGTGGCCATGCCCGCCCGCTACGGCGACGAGGAATCCTCGCTGTCGGTGGTCAGCGTGCTGCGCGACTTCCCGCCGCTGCTGCTGAGGGGCTTCCTGAAGCGCCTGCTGTTCCGCTACTTCATCAGCGACTTCACCATCGCCTCGCTCTATCTGCTGATCGGCGTGCCGCTGCTGGCCTTCGGTCTGGCCGAGGGCATCGGGCAGTGGATCGCCTCGCTGGCCAGCGGCGTGCCGCGCACCGCCGGCACGGTCATGCTGGCCGCCATGCCGACCATCCTGGGCTTCCAGTTGCTGCTGCAGGCCATCGCCCACGACGTCCAGTCGGCGCCAAGGGCCCGTCCCGGGTCATAGCCGCCTTCCGACCACGGCTGTCCGGTTTAATTTGAGGCGGCCGGACCGGAGTCATAAGACACGGAGAGCACGGATGCGGCGCTTCGCACCGCTCGCGGATGAACACGGGCATGGCAGTTTCATAATCCGTGGCCGCGAAGCGGCATCCGGGTCCATCCGTGTCTATGAACGGCTGGACCCCGCCTTGGCTCAGCCCCTCGAACCTTTCGCCGAAAATTAAACCGGACAGCCGCGCCTTCGAGCCTTCGTGGTGTGTCCTTGCCCCTACCCGCCCGCCAATGCGTCGAACAGCCTGACCCCATATCCCGTCGCCGACTCGGGGCACAGCGGATCGTCCTCGTCGGCGAATTCCCGGCCCGCCATGTCGATATGGGCCCAGGGCAGACCTTCGGGCACGAAATGCTCGAGGAAACGGGCCGCGTCGTCGTTGTCGGGCACGTCGCCCCAGGCGCAGTGCCTGAGATCGGCGATGTCCGACTTGATATCCTCGTCGCAGGCCTTGGTCAGCGGCAGCCGCCACAGCGGCTCGTCCTCCGCCTTGGCATGCCTGAGCAGCCGCTGGGCCAGCGGATCGTCATTGGCGTAGAGACCGGCGTATTCAGCGTCGAGTAATTCCTCGGTGGTGCCGGTCAGCGTCGCGATGTCCACCATGGCGGCGGGCTTGAGAGTCGCCGCCGCCCAGGCCAGGGCATCGGCCAGCACCAGACGGCCCTCGGCGTCGGTGTCGATCACCTCGACGCTCTGGCCCGAGAAGGACATGACCACGTCGCCGGGCCGCTGGGCCGAGCCCGACGGCATATTCTCGGCCAGGGCCAGCACGCCGCAGACATGGGCCTTGGCCTTGCGTCCCGCCACGGCGCGGATGGCGCCGGTCACCGCCGCAGCCCCGGCCATGTCGGCCTTCATGGCGTCCATGTCCTCGTCGTCGAATTTGATGGTGATGCCGCCGGTATCGAAGGTGATGCCCTTGCCCACCAGGACCAGCGGCCTGCCCTCCGCCCCCTTCCAGCGCAGCAGCACCAGCCGGGGCGGCCGGGCGCTGCCCTGTCCCACCGCCGCCAGCAGGTTGAGGCCCTGATCCCGGATGGCCGCCTCGTCCAGCACGGTGACCTCGACCCCCAGGGCGGTCAGCAGACGGGCCCGCTCGACGAAATCCTGCGGCCCCAGGGCGTTGCCCGGCTCGTCGGTGAGGTCGCGGGCCAGGAACACCCCCTGGGCCACCGCCTCGCGGGCCGCGAAAAGCCGCTCCGCCTCTTCCGGCTCGGCGCAGGCGATGACCACGCTTTCCAGCACCGGCTGGATATCGTCCTCGTCGTCGGGATCATATTTGGTGCGGTATTTGGACAGCGGGCGATAACCCTTGAGCCGCAGGCCATAGGCCAACTCCGCCACCTGATCGGGCGGCAGGTCGACGAACACGGTGACCGCCTTGGCGCGGCTCTCGTCCAACTCGTCCAGCAGGGCACCGCCTATGCGGCGCAACTTCTTGGGTGTGAGCTTGCGCCCCTTGCCCAGCCCGAACACCACCAGGAGGTCGAGCGGCGGCCTGGGCGCCAGCAGCAGTTCCGTCTCCTCGGCATCGCCGTCGAAATCCAGGCGCTTCAGCGCCCTGGACAGGGACCCATCGCCGTCCAGGGCGGTAAAGGACGGCGTGGCGAGACGCCCCCGCCACAGCCCGACGGCGATGGCGCCGTCGGGCGTGGCGGGACGGGAGCGGAACGTGATGCGCAAGGGCTACTTGCCCCCCTTCTCCTCGTAGAAATCGGCCACCAGCCGGTCCAGCAGGCGCACGCCGAAGGCGGTGGCGCCCTTCGGGCAGGTGGCGGCGTCCTTCTTGCTCCAGGCCATGCCGGCGATGTCCAGGTGGGCCCAGGCCACGTCGTTGGTGAAGCGCTTGAGGAACTGGGCGGCGGTGATGGAGCCGCCTTCCCGGCCGCCGACATTCTTCATGTCGGCGATGTCGGACTTGATCTGCTTGTCGTAGGACTCGCCCAGCGGCAGACGCCACAGCTTCTCGTCCACCGCCTTGCCGGCGGCGGTAAGCCTGTCGGCCAGCTTGTCGTCGCTGGACATCAGGCCGGCGTATTCATTGCCGAGGGCAATGATGATGGCGCCGGTCAGCGTGGCGAGATCGACCATGAACTTCGGCTTGAAGCGGTCCTGAGTGTACCAGAGGGCATCGGCCAGCACGAGACGGCCCTCGGCATCGGTGTTGATCACCTCGATGGTCTGGCCCGACATGGAAGTCACCACGTCGCCGGGGCGCTGGGCGGTGCCCGACGGCATGTTCTCCACCAGCCCGACCACGCCGACGGCGTTGACACGCGCCTTGCGCCCGGCCAGCGCGGCCATGGCGCCGATCACCGCGCCGGCCCCCGCCATGTCCCATTTCATGTCCTCCATGCCGGCGCCCGGCTTGATGGAGATGCCGCCGGAATCGAAGGTGACGCCCTTGCCGACGAAGGCCACCGGCGCCTCGTCCTTCTTGGCGGCGTTGGACCAGCGCATGACCACCAGCTTGGACTCGCGGTCCGAGCCCTGGCCGACGCCCAGCAGCGAGCCCATGCCCAGCTTCTTCATCTGCTTCTCGCCCAGCACCTCGACCTCGACGCCGAGGTCCTTGAGGCTCTCGGCCTTCTCGGCCAGGGATTCGGGGTGAATGACATTGGCGGGCTCGCTCACCACGTCGCGGGTCAGGAACACCGCGTCGGCCACCTTGTCCAGGGTGACGAAGGCGCCCTTGGCATCGGTCGCCGCGTCGGTCAGCAGGGTCAGCTTCTTCAAGGAGGGCTTATCCTCCTTCTTCTGCTTGGTCATGTACTTGTCGAAGCGGTACGAGCGCAGGCGGGCGCCCAGCGCCGCCTGGGCGGCGAACTCGGCCGGCGACAGCGGCGAACCGGGGATGACGTCCAGCGTCACCGCCACGTCGGCGTCGCCCGAAGTCTGCAACTGGCCGACCACGGTGCCGCCGAAGGCCTGCGCCGCCAGGGCGTCCAGATCCTTGGCCTTACCCAGGCCGACCAGCAGCACGCGGGTCAATTCCAGCCCGGCGGGGGCGAGGATCAGCAGCGTCTGGCCCTTCTTGCCCTCGAAGCGGCCCGAGGCGGCGATGGCGCGGCTGATGCCGCCCTTGGCCTGGGCGTCGAGCGCCTGGGCGGCGCCGGTCAGCACCTTGCCTTCAAGGATACCGACGGCGATGGCGCCGGTGGTGGGCTGCGACGGCTTGGAAAAGGCGATCTTCATGGACATCCTCGCGGCTACGGACATTGGGATGGATTCACTTGTCCCAATGTAGCGCGCTGAGCCGGGAAGGAAAGGGGGTATGCCAAATTCAGGCGATCGGCGAACCGGATAAACTAGACGTTTTCCGCCTGCCGCTCCGCCTCTTCCTCGGCCTCTTGCTCCATGTGCTCGATCTCGTCGGTCTTCAGGTGGTCGCCGGACATCAGCCAGACGACGCCGCCGGGCAGGGCGGTGGCCAGATTGCCCAGGCCGAACAGGATGGAGAGCACCAGGGCCGAGTGGGCCTCGACGCCGATATAGCCGAAGGCGGCGACCATGGCCGTCTCGCGCAGGCCCCAGCCGGCGATGGAGATGGGAAGCGTCATGATCAGGATCACCGGCGGCACCAGCACCAGGCAGTCGATGATGTCGATGCCGAGCCCCAGCCCCTTGCCCAGGCAGTAAACCTGCAGCGACAGATTCACGTGGCCGATGATCGCCACGATCAGGGTGGGACCGCCCCATTTGGCGCTGAAGAACAGCCGCCTCGTGTCGCCGGCCAGATGGTAGAGGCCGCGCACCACCCGCATGTGATGCAGGCGCTGGGGCAGCCGGTCGAGCACCGACAGGAACAGGATGCCGAGAACACCCAGCACCGACAGGGCCGGAAACACCCACGAGCCGGGAATATTGGGGACCCGGGCCAGCAGCAACGGCTGGGTGGCGGTGACCAGCAACACGAGGCCCAGCACGGTGGCCACCCGCTCCAGCATCACCGAATTGACGCTGGCCGCCAGCGCCAGACCCGACCGGCGGGCCTTCCACATGCGCACCGCGTCGCCGCCCACCGCGCCGGGCAGCACGATGGAGAAGAAGATGCCGATGTAATAGACGATGAAGGCCTGGACGGCGGTGAATGCCGCCTTCAGGGCACGCAGCACGATCCACCAGCGAAAGGCGCCGATGCCCACCTGGATCAGCCCGAGCAGCAGGGTGAAGACCAGCATGGTGGGATCAAGCGTCTTGGCCTGGGTCCAGGCGGACGCCAGATCGACCTTGGAAAACACGAACCAGATCAGTCCGATTGAAAGTCCCCCTTTGAGGACCCACGGCAACCAGCGCTTCACCATATGTCTCGAAATCCATCAGGACGAGAGGCGGGAAGCTTTACCACATTCGGCGGGAATGTGAATACGGCCGATGCGGGAAGCCCGCTCTCGCGCCCATACCCGCCCTACATCCAAAATATGATATCGATGCGATATCGTTTTGTCGTATAAATATGACAGTTTTATGACAAAGAGACCCGCGGGAGGCGCCGGCGATGTCCGAGATACTGATCCTCGTCAACCTTCTGGGAGCCGCCGCCCTGCTGCTGTGGGGGCTGCGCATGGTCGGAACCGGAATGACCCGGGCCTTCGGCTCGCAGTTGCGGCGCGGAATCGCCCTGGCTTCCAACGACCGGGTCAGGGCGATGTTCGCCGGGCTGGGGGTGACCCTGGCGCTGCAAAGCAGCACCGCCACCTGCCTGATGACCGCCTCGTTCGCCGGGCGCGGCCTGATGAGCACCGCCATGGCCCAGTCGGTCATGCTGGGGGCCAATGTGGGCACCAGCCTGATCGCCAAGCTGCTGACCTTCAATGTGGCGCCGCTATCGGCCTTTCTGGTGCTGGCCGGCGTCATCCTGTTCCGCTCGGGCGAGGGACGGCGGCGCCATCTGGCCCGCATCGCCATCGGTCTGGGCCTGATGCTGCTGGCGCTGCATCTTCTGGACGGCGCGTCGGAGCCCATCCGCGAATCGGCCCGACTGCGCCGGGTGCTGCACGACCTGGACGGAATCTGGCTGGCCGGGCTGGTGGTCGCCGCCCTCCTGGCCATGATGGCCCATTCCAGCGTCGCCTCCATCCTGCTGATCCTGCCGCTGGCGGCCAAGGGCGCCTTTGGCCTGCCCTTCGGCATCGCCCTGATCCTGGGCGCCAATCTGGGCAGTGCCCTGGCCCCGGCGCTGGAGGCCGGCCACGACAAGCCGGCGGCGCAGCGGATTCCGCTGGGCAACCTGCTGCTCCGCGCCACCGGCTGCCTTCTGGTGCTGCCGTGGCTCGACACCAGCGCCGACCTGCTGCGCCACCTGGGCGACGATCCGGCCACCCGGCTGATGAATTTCCACATCGTCTTCAATCTGGCCCTGGCGGTGCTGTTCCTGCCTCTGGTCGGCCCCATGGGAAGGCTGCTGACCCGGCTGCGGCCCGACGAAACCGCCGCAGAGGACCCCAAGCGGCCGCGCTACCTGGATGAAACGGCGCTGGACATTCCCGCCGTCGCCATCAGCGCGGCAACGCGCGAGACGCTACGCATCGGCGACACAGTCGATGGCATGCTCCGCCTCAGCCTGGACGCCCTGCGTTCCAATGACCCGAAACCACTGGCCGAGATCGGACGGCGCGACGATGTGGTCGACGCCCTGCACGAAGCGGTGAAGCTGTATCTCAGCCGGCTGCCCAATGACGACCTGGACGCGGCGGAGCGGATTCGCAGCAGCGACATCATGACCTTCGCAATCAACCTGGAGCACATCGGCGACATCATAGACATCAACCTGAAGGATCTGGCGGAGCGCAAGATCAAGAACCACCTGTCGTTCTCCCCCGAGGGCTTCGCCGATATCGACGCCATGTTCGTCCAGACCCTGGCCAAGCTGCGGCTGGCCATGAGCGTTTTCGTCTCGGGCGATGCCAAGCTCGCCCGGCAACTGGTGGAAGACAAGGTGGAGCTGCGGGCGCTGGAGCGTAACGCCACCGAAGCCCATCTGGCCCGCATCCGCGACGGCCGCAAGGAGAGTATCGAAACCAGCGCGCTGCATCTCGACATCCTGCGCGACCTCAAGCGGATCAACGCCCATATCCTGTCGGTGGCCTATCCCATCCTGGAACAGCGGGGCGAATTGGAGGAAACCCGCTTGCGGCCCCAACTGCAGTAATAGCCGCCGCCGCAATGGGCTTGTCAGCAAGACGGTGGTATACAGCATCATCCGCTCAATGAGGTGTCCCCATGGTCCGCCGCCTGCTCGTCATCTCGTTCGTCCTGTCCGTCGCCGCGCATCCGGCGCTGGCCTGGTCCACCTCCTCGGTCCCGTCCGGCATCCCCTCCGGGCGCGAACTCGCCGAACCCGACGAACGGGTCGAGGCGATGACCGGCCGCTCCGAGGATGGCAGCCCCAACCGCGGGCGCGCCTCGGACGGCCGCGCCGATCATGGCGGGTGGTCGTTTTCCCTGACTCCGGGGGCCGGCGGTTCTTCCTTCGGCGACGCCCCCCGCGTCAACGGCCTGTCTCCCGATCGTCCCGGCCGGTACTGAACAGGCTTCAGCGCTCGAACCTGACCGGCTGCCGCTTGCGCCCCCAGGTGCCGGGCCGGGCCTCGAAGCGGCCGGGCAGAAGGGTGCCGCAGGCGCGGCAATGCCCCTCCGGGGTCAGCGCCCAGGTGGACAGTTCGTACCAGTCCCGCCCGATCAGCAGGGCGCCGCAGCCGGAACAATAGGTTCCGCCGCCCGCCGGATCGTGGACGTTGCCGGTATAGACATAGCGCAGGCCGTTCTTCATGGCGATGTCGCGCGCCCGGGTCAGGGTGGCCGGCGGCGTGTTGTCCTTGTCGCGCATCTTCCAGTCGGGATGGAAGGCGGAGAAGTGCAGCGGCACGTCGGGACCGAGCGCCGCCATCATCCACCGGCTCTGGGCGTCGATCTCCTCCGGTGAGTCGTTCTCGCCGGGGATCAGGAGGGTGGTGACCTCGAACCACACGCCGGTTTGGTGCCTGAGATAGACCAGGGTGTCCTTCACCGCCTCCAGATGGGCGCCGCACAGGCGGTGGTAGAAGTCCTCGGTGAAGGCCTTCAGATCCACATTGGCGGCGTCCATGTGGGCGTAGAACTCGGCCCTCGCCTCGGGCTTGATGTAGCCCGCCGTCACCGCCACCGTCTTCAGCCCGCGCGCGTGGCAGGCCTTGGCCACGTCCACGGCGTATTCCAGGAAAATGACCGGATCGTTGTAGGTGAAGGCCACCGAGCGGCAGCCCAGCTCCACCGCCGCCCGTGCGATCATGTCGGGATCGGCGGCATCGTTCAGCTTGTCGATCTCACGCGCCTTGGAGATGTCCCAGTTCTGGCAGAATTTGCAGGTCAGATTGCAGCCCGCCGTGCCGAACGACAGGACCGGCGTGCCGGGCAGGAAATGGTTGAGCGGCTTCTTCTCGATGGGATCGACGCAGAACCCCGATGAGCGGCCATAGGTGGTCAGCATCATCTTGCCGCCGTCATTGGCGCGCACGAAGCACAGGCCGCGCTGCCCGTCGTTCAGCCTGCACTCGCGCGGGCAGACGTCGCACTGCACCCGCCCGTCCTCGAGGGTATGCCAGTAGCGTCCGGGAAAATGCGAACCCTGGATGGCGTCGTTCATGGGGGAAGAGTACCATATCGTCATCACATTTTCGCGCCCGAGGTCGCCATGACCGCCATTCGCCCCACCGCCGTGGCCGGACAGTTCTATCCCGCCGATTTCGCCGAGGCCAACCGGCAGCTTACCGCCTTTCTCGACGGTGCCGTTGCCGCGCCCTGCGCCGGGCGGCGGCCCAAGGCGCTGATCGCGCCCCATGCCGGCTGGGTCTATTCCGGCCCGGTGGCGGCCGGCGCCTATGCCCTCGTGAAGCCCTTCCGGGGCAGCTATGCCCGCGTGGTGCTGCTGGGCCCCAGCCACCGGGTGGCTTTCCAGGGTATGGCGCTGTCCTCGGCCGACCACTGGGCCTCGCCGCTGGGCGCCGTCGCGCTGGACAAGGACTGGTCGCGTCTGGCGGGCGTGCCCGGCGTGGGCGTGCTGGATCAGGCCCATGCGCAGGAGCATTCCCTGGAGGTGCACGTTCCCTTCCTGCAGGCCACCCTCGGCCAGTTCACCCTGCTGCCGGTGGTGATCGGCGACGCCTCGCCCGACATGGTGGCCGGGCTGCTGGACGCCCTGTGGGGCGGGCCGGAGACCCTGATCGTCGTCTCCACCGACCTCTCCCACTATCTGCCCTACGAGCAATGCCGCAGCACCGACGGCGCCACCGTCGCCGCCATCGAGCACATGAACCCCGCCGCCATCGCCCGCGAGGGAGCCTGCGGCCGCATTCCGGTGGGTGGCCTGCTGACCGTGGCCAAACGCAAGGGCCTGGAGATCGTAACGCTTGACGTGCGCAATTCCGGCGATACCGCCGGGCCGAGGGACCGGGTGGTGGGCTACGGCTCCTGGGCGCTGTTCGAGACGGAGGAGACCATGGACGGGCAGACCGACGCCATCAAAGCCGCGGGTTCCACTTTGGTGGACCTGGCCTGGGCCTCCATCCGTCACGGGCTGGAGACCGGCGCCCCCGCCGCGCCGCCTCCCGATACGTCCGAGGGGCGCCCCGGCGTCCTGGGCCGGCCCGGCGCGGTGTTCGTGACGCTGACCCGCCACGGCAATCTGCGCGGTTGCATCGGTTCGGTGATCGCCTGGCGTCCCCTGGCCGAGGACGTGGTGGACAACGCCTTCAAATCGGCCTTCAAGGACCCGCGCTTCCCGCCGCTCAGGCCCGAGGAGATGGACGGCCTCACCCTTTCGCTCTCGGTGCTGACGCCTCCAATCCCCATGGCCTTCCAGGACCAGGAGCACATGCTGGCACAGCTTCGCCCCCGTGTGGACGGGCTGATCATCGAGGACGGCGGGCGGCGCGCCCTGTTCCTGCCCTCGGTGTGGGAGCAATTGCCCGACAAGCACCAGTTCCTCGCCCATCTCAAGGCCAAGGCCGGCATGGCCGCCGATCACTGGTCGCCCGGCTTCAAGGCCTCGCGCTTCCAGGCGGTGGAGATCGGCAAGTGAAGCGCTTCGGTTTCGGCCAAAGCCGTGTCCGCGTCGAGGATCAGCGTTTCCTTACCGGGCGGGGCCGCTATACCGACGACCTCAATCTGACCGGTCAGTCATACGGCATGGTGGTGCGCTCGCTGCTGCCCCATGCCGATATCGCGGTGGAGGCCGAGGCGGCGCGGGCCATGCCCGGCGTGCTGCTGGTGCTCACCAGCGCCGAGATGGCGGAACAGGGCGTCGGCCCCATGGTCTGCGGCTTCCTGCCGGCCGGCGCTCCGCCGCCGCCGCCGCGGCCCGTCATCGCCGGACCACGGGTCCGCCATGCCGGCGAGCCGGTGGCCTTCGTGGTGGCCGAAACCCTGGATCAGGCCCGCGACGCCGCCGAGGCGGTGCTGGTGGACTATCATTCCCTGCCCCCCATCGCCGAGGATGCCTTCGTCTGGGAGATGGGCGACGCGCCCAGGGTGACCGAGGCCTTTGGCCGCGCCGCCCGCGTGGTGGAACTGGACCTGATCAACAACCGCCTGGCCCCCACCGCCATGGAGCCGCGCGCCTGTCTGGCCCGGCCGCTGCCCGGCGGACGGCTGGAACTGACCGCCGGCAGCCAGGGGGTGCACGAGATCCGCGACCATCTGGCGCCGGTGCTGGGCATCACGCCCGAGGCGCTGGACGTCATCACCCCCGACGTGGGCGGCGGCTTCGGCCTGAAGATCAGTCCGTTCCCCGAGCAGGCCATGGCCCTGGTGGCGGCGCGCATGCTCGACCGGCCGGTCAAGTGGACCGCCGACCGCACCGAAAGCTTCCTGACCGACACCCACGGCCGCGGCCATGTCAGCACCGGCCGGCTGGCCCTGGATGGCGACGGCCGCTTCCTGGGGCTGCAGGTGGAAACGGTGGCCGATCTCGGCGCCTATATCTCCAATTACGGCGCCTATATCCCCACCCTGGCCGGCACCGGCATGCTGACCGGGGTCTACGACATTCCCGCCTTTCACGCCCGGGTGCGCTGCATCCACACCAACACCACCCCCACCGACGCCTATCGCGGCGCCGGGCGGCCCGAGGCCGCCTATCTCATCGAGCGGCTGGTGGAGGCGGCGGCCCGCGACACCGGGCTGTCACCGGTGGAGATCAGGAAGCGCAACTTCATCCCACCCGATGCCTTCCCCTATGCCAGCGCCGGGCTGCACACGTATGATTCCGGCGAATTCGCCCGGTTGATGGACGTGGCGCTGGAACGCTCCGCCTGGGCGGAATTCCCGGCACGGCGGGCGGAAAGCGAAGCCAGGGGCAAGCGGCGCGGCATCGGGCTGGCCTATTACATCGAGATCTGCGGCGGCACCTCGGGCGAAGACGTCGGCCTGACGCTGACTCCCGACGGCCGCGCCGAAATCCTGGTCGGCACCCAGTCCAGCGGCCAGGGCCACGAAACCGCCTATGCCCAGATGGTCGCCGCCGAGCTGGGCCTCGATTTCGACCGTATCCGGGTGGTGCAGGGCGACACGCGGCGCATCGCCAATGGCGGCGGCACCGGCGGTTCGCGCTCGCTGTCGCAGCAGGGCGGCGCCATCGCCTCCGCCGTGGAATCCTTTATCGAGCATCTCCGCCCCTTGGCGGCCAGCCTCCTGCAGGCCGAACGGGCAGAGTTCGAGGCGGGCCACTACCGGGCGGCGGGCGGCTCGGTCTCCTTCGCCCAGGTGCTGGCCGAGACGGGAGCGCCGCTGGCGGCCAATTTGCGCTTTCGCCCGCCGGCCTCGACCTTTCCCAACGGCTGCCATGTCTGCGAGGTGGAGGTCGACCCCGAAACCGGCGAGACCGAGATCCTGCGCTACACCATCGTCGACGACGTGGGCACCGTGCTCAATCCGCTGCTGCTTCGGGGCCAGATCGTCGGCGGCGCCGTCCAGGGCATCGGTCAGGCCCTGCTGGAACACGCCGTGTATGATCCGGAAAGCTTCCAGCCGCTGACCTCCAGCCTGATCGACTACGCGGTGCCCAGGGCCGCCCATATCCCCGAATTCGATTTCTCCACGGTGGAAATCCCCTGCCGCACCCATCCCCTGGGCCTCAAGGGAGCCGGCGAGGCCGGGACCATCGGCGCGGCACCGGCGGTGATCAACGCCCTATGCAACGCCCTGGATATCCGCCATATGGACATGCCCGCCACGCCGCTGGCGGTCTGGAACATCCTCAACGGAAAGCTCGAATGACCCTGCCCGCCGATCTGTCCCCGCTGCTCGCCCCCTTGGAAGACCTGGCCCGCCGGGCGGGAACGGTGATCATGGAGGTCTACGACAGCGCCGATTTCGCCGTGCGCGACAAGAGCGACGCCTCGCCGGTCACCGAGGCCGACGAGAAGGCCGAGGCCATCATCCTGCCCGGTCTGGCCGCCCTTACCCCCGGCGTGCCGGTGGTCGCCGAGGAATCCGTGGCCGCCGGACGCATCCCCGAGATCGGCGCCGGGCCGTTCTGGCTGGTCGACCCCCTGGACGGCACCAAGGAATTCATCAAGCGCAACGGCGAGTTCACCGTGAATATCGGCCTGATCAAAGACGGCGTCCCGGTGCTGGGCGTGGTGCTGGCCCCGGCGCGCGGCGAATTGTGGTCGGGCACCGGCGCCTCCGCCTTCAAGGAAGACGCCCAGGGCCGCCGTCCCATCGCCTGCCGCCCGCTACCCGCCACCGGCGCGGTGGTCCAGACATCGCGCTCGCACCGCAATCCCGAAGCCATGGACACATGGTTGAAGCAGTTCCCCGGCGCCACCCTGGGCTTCGCCGGCTCGTCGCTGAAATTCTGCCTGGTGGCCGAAGGTACCGCCGACCTCTATCCCCGCTTCGGCCCCACCTGCGAGTGGGATATCGCGGCGGCCAGCGCCGTGCTGCTGGCGGCGGGCGGCAGCGTCACCACCTTCGACGGCACCCCCATGGCCTATGGCAAGGCGCCCAAGTTCCTCAATCCCGACTTCATCGCCCGCGGCAAGGCATAATTCCCCCGTTACGAGCCATCCCTATAACCATGGTCACAGGGAAAAGACCTTGCTTTTTTGGCGGATTTGAGCGACTATTTTCGGGTGACGGGAGTTCCCGCCACCTAACAGCCGCCGTAATGCACGTACGGTGACTTGGAGATGGTTCACAACCCAGAGGGGTTGTGGCGGTGCGCGACACCGCCCCTGGGACCGTCCCTGCAAGAGCGTCAGAAAAGGCCGCCGGTTCGTCCGGCGGCCTTCTCGTTTGCGCCCCCCTTCGAAGGAACCGTACTGATCCCGCACATGCGGGGCAGTCGAATTGGGGCTGGGGGGCAGAAGAGCCGGAAGCGGATAGGCGGGTTTCGGAAAGTGAGCGGGCAACAGCCGATACCTTGCGGCGCACCACTTCGGCAAAAGCCGACCCAAACCGCCCCCCCCCCCACGAGCTTGCGACTGCGCCATGTTCGGATGACGCGGCACAGCGAACCAAGGTGCCCCCGGCGGCGGCGCTGTTGATGAACGTCATAGATATCTCCCTCGGCCCGATCAAACATACCTGGCGCCGAAGCGGCGTGGAGGCGGCACGGTGCGAGTGCCGGGGGTGGCGCATGGGGATCGGAGCGGTATACCAGGATGAAACGACGATGAAACTGATCGACACCCTCCAAGACGAACACGTGCTGATCGACCAGATGCTGGGGTCCCTTCGCACGTATGTCGGCGGACTCGTCAACGGGACTGCGGACCCGGATGACGGCGGACGCTTCGCCGCGTTCTTCACCGAGTTCGCGGGTCATTTCCATCACGATCGTGAGGAGGGCGTGTTCTTCGAGGCGCTCGTGACGGAGGCGGAACTGCCGGGCGACCGCGGGCCATTGTATGCCGTCGCGCACGAGCACGCCGAGATGGGAGGGTGGCTGCGCGAGATGACGCCGTTGCTCGAACAAAGGCCGCAATCCGAGGACGATCGCGTTCGGCTTGAGGCTCTAGCGATTCGCTACTCGCACGCGCTCTGGCGCCATATCGACGCGGAGAACTCCGTCCTGTACCCGGAGGGGGCCGAGCGGCTTTACCGGTGCGGCATTCGCGAGTTGCCGGATCGGCCGATGAACGATGCTGAGGCGGCCGCGCGAGAGGCCGGCGCGGCCCTGCTGCTCCGTTATCCGCCGGTCGAGGACGTTACCTTCACGCGCGGTGACGGTTGTTTCATGTGCCGAGCCTACGGTGAAACCTGCGACGGCTTCGAGGCCGAGTGGTGGACCGAACTCGAGTGGGAAGATGAAGGCGACTTAAGCGACTGAAAACACCATCCCGGCCGGGAGCCGAGGCGGCGGTCGAGAGCCGCCCGCATGCCTCCATGCAGCCCTTGGCACAGAAGTTTATGTTGCACTGCAGCATAAAAACCCCCATCTCATGGTAAGACCACTTGAAGGAGGTCGCCATGCTGATCCGCAGACTTTACACCCATGAGCGTGCCGCCTATGCCGCCCACCTGAAGCGCCTGTCGCCCGAAGATCGCCGCCTGCGCTTCGCCCGCTCCGGCGTGGCGGATCAGGTGATCGACGATTATGTCGCCACCATTGGGGCGGATGACCTGATTCTCGCCGCTTTCGCCGAGGATGAACTGGTGGGGGCCGCCCATGTGGCGCTGACCGGTTCGCTCGCCGAAGTGGGGGTCAGCGTCGACGAAGGCCACCGCACCGACGGCATCGGCTCCAAGCTGCTGCGCCAGGCGGCGGCGTTTGCCCGCAACCGCCGGGCCGAGAAGCTTTACACCCTGTGCCTGTCCGACAACCGTTCCATGGTCGCCCTGGCGCGGCGCAGCGGCATGACGGTGCATTTCGAGGGCGGTGAAGCCGAAGCCTTCCTCGAACTGCCGCCGCCCGATACGGTGACGGTGACCGAGGAAATCAGCAGCGGCCTGTTCGCGGTATTCCACGACTGGGCGGAGATGATGGATTCCTACAGCGCCATGCTGGTGGAGAACTCGGCCGTCTCGCCGCTGCTGGAAGCGACGGGGCTGGCCAAGACCGCTTGACAGCAGGCCCGCACGGGGGCAAATTGCGAGTCATTCGCATTTGCACTTGAGGAGCCTTTCCATGTGTGAGCAATGCCACCCCGCTTTGGCCGAACCCACGCCGGAAGCCCCCCGCCACCGCGCCCGGCTGTGGGAAATCGACAACCAGTGGCACTGCACCATCATCGGCACCAGCCTCAGCCTGGGCGAATTGAAAGGTGTGGCGACGCGCTTCAAGGTACAGATGCGCTCGGCCCGGCCCGGCGCCTACGAAATCCACACCTCCATGATCCATCTGGCCTCGCGGGAGCGGCAGGTTGGCAAGGCGCTGACTAAGCTGCTGGACCGCAAGCACGCCGTCGCCATCAACCGCGCCAAACCTCTGGCCGGCGAGGACGCCCTGACCCTCTGGTGGGAGGATGCCCTGACCAGGGGTGACGTGGCCTCCGCCTGCTGGGCGGTGATGAGCCACCCCGACACCACCGATTCCCTGCGCAACCGGGTGTTCGGCGATATCCACATGCTGTCCCATCAGGTGGGGGCGGCGGCACGGGCCGATCTGCGCTCCATTCACCAGTTGGAGCGCGAGAAGGCCGATCTGGAGGCCAAAGTGGCGCGCCAGCAGGACCGCCTGAAGGGCGAGATCGGCAGGCGCAACACCGAAATCCGCGAATTGCGCCAGTTGCTGGACCAGGAGGCCGCCGAGTCCCGCCGCCTCGCCCACGCCGCCGACTCGGCCCGGGAAATGGACCGGCTGCATCGTGCCCTGGGCGAAGTGCACCACCTGCTGGAAGTGGAAACCGCCTTCCGTCAGGTGGCCGAGGACGAAGCCCGCCGGCTGCAGGCCCAGGCCCGCGACCGGGATGCGGAGAACGAGCGCCTCCAGCGTGACGTGCGCGATATGCGCGACGAGCTGGCCGCCTCGGAATCCCGTCTGGCCGCCACTCTCGCCCCGGCGGCGGAGGCGGGCGACGGGCTCGGTGAATGCGACGAGGATTGCGCCCGCCTGGATTTGTGCGGCCGCTGCATCCTGTTCGTCGGCGGCCGCAACCAGCACCTGCCCCACTTCCGCCGGCTGGTGGAGGAGGCGGGCGGCACCTTCACCCATCACGACGGCGGCTTCGAGGAGAGCATGGGACGCCTGCACTCCCTGTTCGGCCGCGCCGACGCCGTGCTGTTCCCGGTGGACAGCGTCAGCCACGGCGCCCACGACGAGGTCAAGCGCCTGTGCCGCCGCTGGGAAAAGCCCTTCGTCCCGGTCCGCCGCTCGGGCCTGGGCGCCTTCATCCGGGCGCTCTCCACGGTAGCGGAGCAATAGCTCCCCCTTTCCCGGCGGGCGGGGAATGAATTATGGTCCGGGCATGAGCCCGAACACCTCCGCCTTCATCCTGCCCGCCGAGTCCGCCGCCATCGCCCGCGCCGGGCGGGTGCTGGCCGAGGGCGGGCTGGTGGCCTTTCCCACCGAGACGGTGTACGGGCTGGGCGGCGACGCCACCTCGGACAGCGCGGTGGCGGCCATCTTCAAGGCCAAGGGCCGCCCCAGCTTCAATCCGCTGATCGCCCATGTCTGCAGCCTGGAGCAGGCCGCCGCCCTGGTGGAAATCACCGATTCCGCCCATCGCTTGGCCGAACGCTTCTGGCCCGGCCCCCTGACCATGGTCCTGAAGCGGCGCGCCGATTCGCCGGTGTCGCTGCTGGCCTCGGCCGGCCTCGATTCCGTGGCGGTGCGCATGCCCGATCATCCGGTGGCCCTGGCCCTGATCAAGGCGGCCGGCCGCCCCCTGGCGGCACCGTCGGCCAACCGCTCGGGCAAGGTCAGCCCGACCCGCGCCGAGCATGTGGCCCAATGCCTGGAAGGCCGCATCGCCATGGTGCTGGACGGCGGCCCCTGCCGGGTCGGGGTGGAATCCACCGTCATCGACCTGTCCGAGGACCCGCCCACCCTGCTGCGTCCCGGCGGCATCACCGCCGAGGAGTTGGAGGCCGTGCTGGGCCGTCCGCTGCGCCGCTCCTCGGAAACGCCCGACGCGCCGCGCTCGCCCGGCCAGTTGGAGAGCCACTACGCCCCCGCCCTTCCCGTCCGCCTGAACGCCGCCAGGGCGGAGCCGGGCGAGGCGCTGCTGGGCTTCGGCCCCGCCCCCGATTGCGTTCTCAACCTGTCGCCCAAGGGCGACCTGTCCGAGGCCGCCGCCCATCTGTTCGCCATGCTGCGCGCCCTGGACCGCCCCGATTACCGGGGCATCGCCGTGATGCCCATCCCCGAGCGCGGCCTGGGCCTGGCCATCAACGACCGCCTGAAGCGCGCGGCGGCACCGAGGGACGGACGGAAATGAGCGAGGCCCCGCCGAGCGCGGGAGCGTTGAGCGACCCGGAGCGCAGCGGAGGAGCCAAGGGCGCCAAGGCGCCCGCCCGGCGCCTGAGGGACGGACAGAAATGAGCGAGGCCACGCCGAGCGCAGGAGCGTTGAGCGACCCGGAGCGCAGCGGAGGAGCCAAGGGCGCCAAGGCGCCCGCCCGGCGCCTGAGGGACGGACAGAAATGAGCGAGGCCACGCCGAGCGCGGGAGCGTTGAGCGACCCGGAGCGCAGCGGAGGAGCCAAGGGCGCCAAGGCGCCCGCCCGGCGCCTGAGGGACGGACAGAAATGAGCGAGGCCACGCCGAGCGCGGGAGCGTTGAGCGACCCGGAGCGCAGCGGAGGAGCCAAGGGCGCCAAGGCGCCCGCCCGGCGCCTGAGGGACGGACAGAAATGAGCATCATCGATCGATTGGCCGCCATCGTCGGTCCGGGCAACGTCATCACCGATCCGTCCGACCTCGCCCCCTATCTGGTGGAGGAGCGCGGCCTCTACCGCGGCGCCACCTTGGGTGTCGTCCGCCCTGCCTCCACCGCCGAAGTCGCCGATGTGGTCAAGGCCTGCGCCGACGCCGGCATCCCCATGGTGCCCCAGGGCGGCAATACCGGCCTGTGCGGCGGCGGCGTGCCGTCCGAGGACGGGCGGGGGGTGGTGATCTCCACCGAACGGCTGACCCGCATCCGCGCCGTGGACCCGGTGGACTTCACCCTGACCGCCGAGGCGGGCTGCGTGCTGGCCAATCTGCAGCAGGCGGCGGAAGAGGCCGGTTGCCTGTTCCCGCTCAGCCTAGGCGCCGAGGGCTCGTGCCGCATCGGCGGCAACATCTCGACCAACGCCGGCGGCACCAACGTGCTGCGCTACGGCAACACCCGCGATCTGGTGCTGGGCCTCGAAGTGGTGCTGCCCGACGGAACCGTTTGGAACGGGCTGAAACGGCTGCGCAAGGACAATACCGGCTATGCCCTGCAGCACCTGTTCATCGGTGCGGAAGGGACGCTGGGCGTCGTCACCGCCTGCGTGCTGAAGCTGTTTCCCCGCCCGCGCGAAGTGGTCACCGCCCTGGTGGCGCTGTCCGACCTGGAGACGGCGCTGCCCCTGTTCGCCAGCGCGCGTACGGCCAGCGGCGATTCGGTCACCGCCTGCGAGCTGATACCGCGCCGGGGACTGGAACTGGGTCTGCGCCACGTACCGGGCGTGCGCGATCCCTTCGCGGCGCCCCACGACTGGATGCTGCTGCTGGAACTGTCGTCGTCGCGGCCCGGCGGCCTGCGCGAAGCGCTGGAGGACGTGCTGACCCGGGCCTTCGAGGAGGGGCTGGCGGTGGATGCGGTGATCGCCGAAAGCGACTCGCAGCGCGCCGATTTCTGGCGCATCCGCGAAGCCATCCCCGAGGCCCAGAAGAAGGAGGGCGGCTCCATCAAGCACGACGTCTCGGTAGCCACCTCCCGCGTTCCCGAGATGATCCGCCGCTGCACCGGCGCGGTGGAAGCGGCCATGCCCGGCGTGCGGGTGGTGCCCTTCGGCCATCTGGGCGACGGCAACACCCACTTCAACCTGACCCAGCCGGAGGGTGCCGACAAGTCCGCCTTCCTGGCCCGCTGGGCCGAGATGAACCGCATCGTCCACGACATCGTGGTGGGGATGGAGGGTTCCATCTCGGCCGAGCACGGCATCGGCCGGCTGAAAGTGGATGAACTGGTCCATTACAAACCGGGCGTGGACCTCGACCTGATGCGCAGGGTCAAATCGGCGCTCGACCCCCGGGGCCTGATGAACCCGGGAAAGATCCTGCGCTGAACCGCCGGAATGAATCGGCGAAGCCCCTCACCTTTCGCTGTTCCACCGCCCGCCCCATGTCTATAATCCCGCGCCATGTCGGGGATCACGCGATACATGATGCGCCAGATGGCGGTGGGGATGATTTTCGTCTCCGCCGCGTTGGCTTGCGTCCTGTGGCTGACCCAGTCGCTGCGCTTCGTCGAGATGATCGTCAACAAGGGGCTGTCCATCGGCGCCTTCCTCAAGCTCACCATCCTGCTGATGCCGGGCTTCCTGGTGGTTATCGTCCCGATTTCCCTTTTTGCCGTGGTGCTTTTCACCTACAACCGGCTGATCGCGGACCGGGAACTGGTGGTTCTGCGCGCCGCCGGGCTCAGCCATCTCGCCCTGGCGCGGCCGGCGGTCATTCTGGGGCTGGCGGTAACGGCCCTGGGCTATCTGCTCAGTTGCTGGATTATTCCGGTCACCGTGCGCAGCTTCCACGAAATGCAGTGGACCATCCGCAACGACATCGGCAACGTGCTGCTGCAGGAAGGCTTGTTCAACAAGTTCGGCGAGGGCTTGACCATCTACGTCCGCTCGCGCACTCCCAACGGCGAACTGACCGGCCTGCTGGTCCATGACAGGCGCCATCCGCAGCGCCCCGTCACCCTGATGGCCGAGCGCGGCGCCCTGGTCTATACCGAACAGGGTCCCCGCGTATTGATGTCCAACGGCAACCGCCAGGAAGTGACGCCGGGTACCGGCAAGCTGTCGCTGCTTTACTTCGACAACTACACGGTGGACTTCAACACCGCCACCGGCACCAAGCCCGACCGGTTCCGCGACGCCCGCGAGCGCTCGACCCTGGAGCTGCTAAGCATGGACGACAGCGTGGAGAACAAGAGCGATCTCCGCCGCTTCAAATCCGAGCTGCATTCCCGCCTGGCCTCGCCGCTCTACAATCTGGCCTTTCCGCTGCTGGCCGCCGCCGTCCTGCTGACCTCCGGCTTCGACCGGCGCGGCCAGACCATGCAGGTGATGGTCGCCACCGCCCTGATGGTCGCCGTCCAGGCCCTGGCGCTGGGAGCCTCCAACCTGTCGGCCGGCAATCTGGCCTTCGTCCCGCTCATCTACATCATTGCCGCCCTTCCCATCGCCCTCGGCCTGTGGGTCCTGGCGCGCCCGCCGTGGCCGCGCCGCCGGACAGCCCCGGCCTTGGGCGCCGCGTGACGGGATCGAAGGTGACCACCGTGCAGTCTTCTTCCCGCCATCTGCTCCTCATCACCCTGCTGTCGGCCTCCTCGGCGCTGATCGCACCGGCGCGCGCCGACGTGGTCACCGAGCAGAAGGCCTGGCCCGAGGCGGGAAGCTGGGGACAGGCCTGGGGTGACGACGACCCGGCCGCCGCCGCCCGCGCTCCGGCGCCGCAGCGCCCCCGCCCGGCTCCCCAGGCGGCTCCCGGCTACGTGCCGCCGCCGGCCGCCGTCACCCTTCCCAGCCAGCCGGCCGCGCCGGCCCCGGCCCCGGTGCGCACCGCCCAGCCGCTTCCCGCCACCGAGATGGGCACCGCCTATCCCGAGACCGGATCGTGGGGGCAGGCCTGGGGCGACGACGAGCCCGCCGCCCCACCGCCGCCCCGCAACAGCTCCATCCCCCCGACCGTGGTCGCACCCCAACCGCCGCCGGCCGCGGAACCGCGCCGCACCCGCCAGACGCGGGAGGAACCGGCGATCCGGGCCGAGGCCTCCCCCATCGGAGAAGCTCAGCGCACCGCTTCCGACGCCACCCGGCGCGCCTCGGTCATCATGCGCGGCGAGGACGAAAGCGGCGACGCGGTGGGCCTGAAGCGCCCGCCACGCATCATCCCCGGCGCCATGCGCGGCGCCGAGGCGGCCGGGGGCGACGTCGAGCCGGTGCACATGATGGCGGACCAGGTGATCTATGACCGCGAGTTCAACGTGGTCACCGCCAAGGGCCGCGTCGAGATGGTGCATGACGGCCGCACCATCAGTGCCGACACGGTCAGCTACAACATGAAGCAGGACGTCATGGGCGCGTCCGGCAACGTGGTCCTGACCGAGCCGTCGGGCGAGGTCACCCGCGCCGATTATTTCGAGCTGACCGGTGACTTTAAGAACGGCGTGGCCCGCGACATCCGCTCCATCCTGGCCGACAACTCCCGTCTGGCGGCGCAGAGCGCCCAGCGGGTGGGCGGCGACCGCACCGATTTCGACCGCGCCGTCTACACCGCCTGCGAGCCGTGCCGTGACGATCCCGACCGCACGCCGCTGTGGCAGGTCAAGGCCGAGCGCGTCACCCATAACCAGGCCGAGGCCCAGGTGGAATACCGGGATGCCTGGCTGGAGTTCAAGGGCGTTCCCGTCGCCTACACCCCCTACCTTTCCCATCCCGATCCGACGATCAAGCGCCAGAGCGGCGTACTGACCCCGACCTTCGGCATGAACAGCAGCCTGGGGCCGTCCATCGCCGTGCCGTATTTCCAGGTGGTTGACGACAACGAAGACTTCACCCTGACGCCGCGCTTCATGCTGGACCGGATCGCCACCTTCGACAAACCGGACAAGGACGTCCCCACCTCGGTGCTGAAGCGGATGCAATTGTCGGGTCAGCACCGCTGGCGCGGCATCCACGGTGAAGCCACCACCCAGGCCAGCATCACCGCCGACAAGAACTCCAGCGATATCCGTGGCCACATTGAATCCAAGGGCCTGGTAGAACTGGACACCACCTGGCGGGCCGGATGGCAAATCCAGCATCAGTCCGATCTCGCCTACCGCTCGCTCTACCGCGTGCGGACCGAGGAAGACCGGCCTTGGCTGATGAACCGTCCCTATGTGGAGGGCTTCAGCCGACGCGGCTATGCCATGGTCGAAGCCATGTCGTTCGAGGGCAAGCGGGTGATCGAGGATGCCAGCAAGTCGCCGGTCGTCCTGCCGCACATGGTCTATCAAACCATCAGCTCGCCCGGCTGGGCCGGCAGCTACTGGTCGACCAGTTCCGATGTCCTGGCCTATACCCGCGATGTGGGCACCCAGGCCCAGCGCCTGTCGACCAAGGTGGCCTGGAATCTGCCGCTCACCTCGCCCGACGGACAGGTCTACGCCATTTCCACCTCCGTACGCGGCGACGGCTATCACGCCGACCACCTGATCGGCACGGACAAGACCTCGGGAAGCGCCGGACGCGCCATTCCCGAGGTGGCGATCAACTGGCGCTACCCCTTCACCCGCTCCGGCAGCACGGTCACCCAGGTGATCGAGCCCATGGCCATGGTGGCGGTCAGCCCCAACGCCGGCGTGGATTCCCGAATTCCCAACGAGGATTCCGTGGCCTTCGAACTGGACGAAACCAATATAATGCGCCCCAACCGCCTGCCCGGCCTGGATCAGGTCGAGGGCGGCGCGCGCGGCGCCTATGGGCTGCGCTGGGCCGCCTATCCCAGCCGGGGAGGCGCCATCATCGCCCAGGCCGCCCAGGGCTGGCGCCAGCACAAAACCTCGACCTTCGGAAGCGGCAGCGGCTTTACCGATACCCTCTCCGACTACGTGGGACGCGTCGATATCACCCCGATCGGCAATTTTACGCTTCGTGATCGGGTACGGCTCGACAAGGACACGCTGGAAGTCCGCCGCAACGAGGCCGGCGTCTCCATCGGGCCGCCGGCCTTCGTCCTCAGCGCCGATTACGGTATGATGTCGCCCGGCACCAGCAACACCAGCGCCATCTACCCCAAGCGGCAGTACATCAATTACGGCCTCAGTTCCTCGATGTCGCAGCATTGGCGGAGCGTCTTTTCATTGCAGCAGGATCTGGCCAACAATGGCGGCACGGTTAGCTGGACGGCCAACACCATGTATAGCGACGAGTGCTTTGCCGTGATCGGGGCATTCAACCGCTACCAATCGGATTTGAACGGTCTGCTGTCCGGGTATCATCTGAGCCTGACCGTGGTCTTGAAATCGCTGGGCGAAGCGCCCGTCAGCGTCTTCTAGAGGGAGGAAACCCAAGAATGCTGGCCCGCGCCGCAATCGTCCTGACCGCACTCCTGATCTCGTACGCCCCCCTTCGGCATGCCGCGGCCCAGGACGTGGACCGCATCGCCGCGGTGGTCAACGACGAGATCATCTCCATCCGCGATCTCGACGCCCGCCTGAAACTGGTCGTCACCGTTTCGGGAATGCCCGACAATATCGAGAACCGCCGTCGCGCCTTGCCCCAGGTTCTGCGCAAGATGGTGGACGAGCGCCTGCAGTCGCAGGAAGCCAGCCGGCTCAAGGTCAGCATCGGCAATGAAGAGGTGCTGCGCGGCGTCGCCAACATCGAAAACCAGAACCACATGCCGCCCGGATCGCTGTTGCCGTCCCTGGCCAAGGCCGGCGTCGACCCCGATGCCGCCAAGGACCAGATCAGGGCCGACATCACCTGGGTCAGGCTGATCATGCGTTCGCTGCAGCCCACCATCCGGGTGGGAGAGGACGAGATATCCGAACGCCTTGAAACCATGCGCCAGCAATTCGGCCAGCCGGAATTCATGCTGGCCGAAATCGTCCTGATGGCGGAAACCCCCCGCGAGGAGGAAGAGGCCAAGCGCCTGGGCGAACGCCTGATCGAGCAACTGCGCGCCGGCGCGCCCTTCCAGGCCCTGGCCCGCCAGTTCTCGCAAAGCGGTTCGGCCGCCAATGGCGGCGTACTCGGCTGGCTGAGCCCGGCCCTGCTGGACGATGACCTGCGCGACTCCGCGCAACGCTTGGAAAAGGGCCAGATCAGCCCGCTGGTCCGTACGGCCTCCGGCTACACCATCCTGGCCATGGTCGATAAGCGGATAGCCGGCGAGGCCAGCGCCTCGGACCCCAAGCTGAATCTGGTCCAGGTCGTCTTCCCGATCCCGCCCGGCGCGCCGCCGATCGATCAGCTGTCGGCCAAGGCGGCGGAACTGACCGCGCCACTCAAGTCGTGCCGCGAGATGGAGGAACTGGGCCGCAAGCTCAATTCCGAGCAGTCCGGCCGCCGCGACGACGTCATGATGTCGGCCTTGCCGCAGAACCTGCGTTCCGCCGTGGCCTCGCTGTCGCTCAACAAGCCCAGCGCCCCCGTCTCCATGGGAACCGCCCTGCTGGTGCTGATGGTCTGCTCGCGCGAGGAGAACGTCACCAAGGGCGGTCTGCCCACCCGCGATGCCATGCGCCGTTCCATCGAGGAAGAGCGCCTGGACATGCTGTCCCGGCGCTATCTGCGAGACCTCCGTCGCGCCGCGTTCGTCGACTTCCGGCTGTGACCGTCCTCGCCCTGACCATGGGCGAGCCCGCCGGCATCGGGGGGGACATCGCGTTGCGGGCCTGGAGCGAGCGCTCGACCGGTGCCGTTCCCTCGTTCGTAATGATCGACGATGCCGGGCGGCTGCGGCTTCTGGCCGATCGGCTGGGCCTGGACGCCCCCATCCGCGAGGTCTCCTCTCCCGCCGAGGCCGGGGCCGTGTTCGCCACGGCGCTTCCCGTCCTGCATCAGCCCCTGCCCGTGGCGGTCGAGCCGGGAAAGCCCGATCCCGCCAACGTGCCGGCGGTCAAGGCGGCCATCGAACGTGCCGTCGCCCTGGCCCTGGCCGGTGAAGTGGCGGGTCTGGTCACCAATCCCATCCACAAGCACGTGATGTATCGGGGCGGCTTCGCCTTTCCCGGCCACACCGAGTTCCTGGCCGCCCTGCTGGACCGTCCAGGCCTGCGCGAGGTGATGATGCTGGCCTGCCCCCAGTTGCGGGTGGTACCGGTGACCATCCATCTGGGCCTGGCCGAGGCCATCCGCACGCTCACCCGCGCCGACATCGTGGAAATCGGCCGCATCACCGCTCGGGCGCTGGAGGTGGATTTCGCCATTTCCCGGCCGCGGCTGGCCGTCGCCGGGCTTAATCCCCATGCGGGTGAAGGCGGCAGCATGGGGCGGGAAGACGAGGACGTGGTCGGTCCCGCCGTAGCCGATCTGCGCGCCATGGGCATCGACGCCTTCGGCCCGCTGCCCTCCGATACCCTGTTCCATCCCAGGGCGCGGCAGGGCTATGACGCGGCGCTGTGCATGTATCACGATCAGGCGCTGATCCCCATCAAGACCATCGATTTCGACGGCGGCGTCAACGTCACTCTGGGCCTGCCCCTGGTGCGCACCTCGCCTGATCACGGCACCGCCTTCGATCTGGCGGGAACGGGACGGTCCAGACCGGACAGCCTGATCGCCGCGCTGTCCATGGCCGCCGCCATCGCCGCCAACCGGGCCGGATACCATGGCTGAGCTGCCGCCGCTGCGCGATGTCATCGCCCGCCACGGACTCGACGCCCGCAAGTCCCTGGGCCAGCACTTCCTGTTCGATCTCAACCTGACCGGGCGGATCGCCCGCGCCGCCGGAGACCTGACGGTGGGTTCGGTGATCGAGATCGGTCCGGGACCCGGCGGCCTGACCCGCGCCCTGCTGGATGCCGGGGCGCGCCGGGTGATCGCCATCGAGCGCGACGACCGCGCCATCGCCATCCAGAACGAGATCGCCGAAGCCTATCCCGGCCGCCTGGAGATCATGGCCGCCGACGCCATGACCGTCGATGCCGCCGGTCTGGGCGACACGCCACGCCGCATCGTCGCCAACCTGCCCTACAACATCTCCACCGTCCTGCTGCTGGGCTGGCTGCGCCGTGCCGAGGCGTTCGAGCGCCTGATCCTGATGTTCCAGAAGGAGGTGGTGGACCGTCTGGCCGCGCCGCCCCGCTCGGACCATTACGGCCGCCTGTCGGTGATCACCCAGTGGCGGTGCGAGGTGCGTCCGCTGTTCAACGTCGACCGCCGCGCCTTTACCCCGCCGCCCGCCGTGACCTCCACGGTGGTGGAACTGGTGCCGCGCGCCGAGCCCCTGGCCCCGGCCCGCTTCGAGACGCTGGAACGGGTCACCGCCGCCGCCTTCGGCCAGCGCCGCAAGATGCTGCGCTCCAGTCTCAAATCCCTGGGAGATGCCGAGGGCCTGCTGGAGCGGACCGGCCTCGCCCCCACCGCGCGGGCCGAGGAAATTCCGGTCGAGGGATTTTGCGCCCTGGCCCGCGCCCTTGACGAGCGTCAGACCCTCTAGACTCCACTGTGCTATAGTGACCGCAGCGAACAGGAGGTCACCATGAGCGGATGGGGCTGCGCCCACGACGATCACGGCACATGTACGCGGGTGGCCGGACGCCCCTGCGACCCCGGCATGAAGGGCTGCATTCTGGCCGGACGGTTCCGTTTTTCCAATCCGGCAAAGAATAGACCTGTAAAACCTCCAATTGAATATGATGCCGCCGGCACTCCGGAAGAGGCCGAGGACTCATCGCCCTAAAACCAGCTTCTTGTACCAAATGCCATGGATACATATGAACGCAAGCGTTGACGCGTCCCCTGGCAATAGGTTTTATTGAAGAAAGGTGCCCGGAAGAGGCGCCGTAAAATAGGTGAATTGTACATCTGGGAGAAAGCGGAATGACGGCTGAGCGCGGCGGGGCCTCCCCGACGGCGGAGAGTGTTGACTCGTTCGCCACCGAGGTTTTGAAGCAGATCGACAGTCTCAGCCTCGAGGTCGCCGACATCGCCGGCACCATGGATGGCCTGACCCGCTTCGTCAAACACCAGGAAGAGCTGTTCGGTCATCTCAAGATGATCGCCCATGCCATGGCCGAAACCATCGGGCTGATCGACACCGCCGGGCGCGAAACCCGCGACATGACCATCCAGGCCGGGCATCAATCCTCGGAATCCCTGCGGACCGTCGAAGAGGCCCTGTCGGGCGTCAACCAGCTGGTCGGCGCCGTCCAGGGGATCGAGGAACGCCTGGAGGGCCTGGAAGGCGCCCTGGGCGAAGTCAGCACCATGTCGCGCAACATCCAGAAGATCGCGCGCCAGACCAACCTTCTCGCCTTGAACGCCACCATCGAGGCGGCGCGGGCCGGCGAGGCCGGCAAGGGCTTCGCCGTGGTCGCCACCGAGGTCAAGACCCTGGCGCGCCAGACCGCCGACGTCACCAGCGGCATCGACGACACCGTGCACAAGCTGTCGGGCTCGGTCACCGACCTGATCGAGACCTCCACCGACACCCTGAAGATGGCCGATTCGGTCGGCTCGGGAGTGGGCGTCATCAATGAGGCGGTTTCGGTGTTCGGCGACGTCATCGAATCCGTGGAGAGCAAGGTGGGCGACATCTCCCAGGCCGCCTCGGCCTCCCTGTCCCAGTGCGGCGACGTGATCGGCGAAATCGACAAGTTCTTCGAGGGCATCGCCATGACCAGCGAGAGCCTGCGCAAGGCCGACGAGCGCATCGCCTCGCTGCTGGGCAATTCAGAGGAACTGATGGGCTATATCGCCGCCTCGGGCTTCCGCACCGCCGACACGCCGTTCATCGAGGCGATCCAGGAGGCGGCCCGCAAGGTCTCGGCGATGTTCGAGCAGGCGGTCGCCGGCGGGCGCATCTCCATCTCCGACCTGTTCGACGAGGCCTACCAGCCCATCGGCGGCACCAACCCCCAGCAGCACACCTCGCGCTACGCAGCGTTCAGCGATCAGGTGCTGCCCGACATCCAGGAGCCGCTGCTCGGTCTCGACGGCCGGGTGGCCTTCTGCGTCACCATCGATCGCAACGGCTATATCGCCACCCACAACAAGAAGGTCTCGCACCCCCAGGGCGCCGACCCGGTGTGGAACAACGCCAATTGCCGCAACCGGCGCATCTTCAACGACCGCACCGGCCTGTCCGCCGGCCGCAATACCCGGCCCTTCCTGCTGCAGACCTACCGCCGCGACATGGGCGGCGGGCAGTTCATCATGATGAAGGACGTCTCGGCCCCCATCATGGTGCAGGGACGTCATTGGGGCGGCATTCGCCTGGGCTACCGTATTTAGAGCATCGAGCGCCAAATCTGGCGCACAGTGCGACCAGCCGCCGTTGAGGCGGCGGCCAAGCGCGCGGAGGCGCGCGCCCGGCGAGGGGCAATGATAAACCTAGAGCGCAGTGCCTCATATTTGAGGCGCGGCGCTCTAATTATTCCAGCATCGCATTTTTTGCCGGGCCGACCGTTGTTTCGTAGGGGATGGTCGCCCGGCGATCATGGGCGTATCATGGGCGTTAGGTAGGTATTCCGCAGGGAGGCTGCCATGACGACCAATATCCTCTCCGTAATCTCCGCGATGGCCGAGGTGGCGACCGTTCCCCGTCAGGGAGAACACCTCCGACCCCGCCAGCCGGTCATCACCATGTCACGCGACTTCGGTTCGGGCGGCGACATCATCGCCACCCGGCTGTGTCAGCGCCTGAAACTGCCCCTTTATGACGAGGATCTGCTGCGCGAGGTGGCAAGCCGCCTCAACGACGATCCGGCCATCGTCCAACTGCTGGACGAGGGCTTCGGCCGGGCCAAGGATATGTGGCTCTATCGCCTGTTCTCGGGCAAGGACATCAGCCCCGACGCCTATCGCGACACCCTGATCAAGGTGGTGATGAGCCTGGGCCGCCTGGGCGGCATCATCGTCGGCCGCGGCGCCCATGTCATCCTGGCGGGCGAATGCGCGTTGCGCGTCCGCATCGCCGGCACTCCCGAAGTCTGCGCCAAGCGCATGGCGGCCAGCGGCAACGGCAACGAGGCCGATCTGCTGGCCAAGGCCCGGGACCTCAATCATCGTCGCGGCAAGTTCGTGTGGGAAGCGTTCGGCTCACGCCTGTCCGACGCCAGCCAGTTCGACCTGACCATCAACACCGACCGCATGGATGATTTCGAGGACGTGGTGGAGACCATCATCGTCATGGCCGAAGCCATCCACTCCGGCCGCGTGCTGCGCGGTGACCTGGTCGGCGCCAGCGCCCACGCCTGATCCAATACCCCGATGATCCCGGCCCCAGGCAGGAATCGTCGGGGTCCTGGTTCGCGAGAGGAGTTCCCCCTCCTCTCCCGACCAGGTGGCGTCAGCGGCCCGGCAACATCCGGTCCATGACATCATCCCTGAGGATGAAGCGGTGGCGTAGCGCCGCCGCCACGTGCCCGACCAGCACGGCCGCCAGAACCCAGCCCAGCACCTCGTGGCCGCCCTTGAAGATTTCCTTGAGGGCGTCGCTCTTGCCGACCAAGGTGGGCAGCACCAGACCGAATACCGAAACCTCGCGGCCGCCGCTCTGGCTCATCAGAACGCCGTCCACCGGAATCAGCACCATCAGCAAATAAAGGGCGAGGTGGCCGGCCGAGGCCATCAGGCGTTCCACGGCAGACATGGAGGCGGGCAATGGCGGCTGCGGCCGGGCCAGCCGCCAAGCCAGACGGGCCACCGCCAGGACCAGCAGAACCACGCCGATGGCCTTGTGCAGGCCGATCACCTCGGAACGCACCGGCCCCTTGGGCAGGGCGTCGATCATGTGGCCGACCACCCACAGGGCCATGATGGCGGCGGCCATCACCCAGTGAAGCGTCCGCGCCACGGCATCATAGCGCACCGGACCAGCGACAGTCATGGCAGTCCCCCAACTCAATGAATGGTCGGACCAGCTTAGCATCCCGCGGCGGAGGTTGACATTGCCGACCGAGCGCATACCCTTCATGCGAGGAGTTTCGGGGGTTGCTGCCAATGGCGCGTCGCGCTTTGCATCTGGGTTCGGTCGCGGCACTTCTGGCGGCCTCGTTGGGTCTGGCCGGATGCGGCGGCGGCGGCCGCATCGTCGGATTTCCGCCGCCCGCCGGGTCCTGGCCGTCACCCCAGCAGGAGACGGTCCCCGAGGCTGTCCGCTACCCCGAAGTCCGCCTCGATGTGCCCTCCGTCATCGCCGCCGACCCCGAGGCCCAGCGTTTCTTGTTGCTGCGCCAGTTGGTCGAGGCCGGTCTGGTCACCCCGGAGGAGGCCGGAACCCGGCGCAACGCCAATATGGGCGCGCTGCTGCCCTATTCCGCACCGCCGCCGGCCGCCGGGCTGGGCCGTCCGGTCGCCCTGCGCGACATCGCCGACCGTTTGTCCCGCCTGTCGGTACCCGCCGCCGGTATGCCCCCCTCGGTCCGTCAGGCCGAGCGCGACTTCCTGATGGATTCCCTGCTGCCCGCCGAGCCCGCCCTGCGCACGCCGCCCGCCCGGCTCGACCCCACCGCCCTGGCCACCGGCCGGCGGCGCGTCGATGATCTGGCCCGCCTCGGTCTGGTGGAGCATGACGAGCATCAGCGGGAAATGGCCGCCATCATCGCCGCCGAACGGACCCTGGCCAACACGCCGCCACCGCCCCCTCCGCCGCCGCCCAAGAAGAAGCCGGTGAAGAAAAAGCCCGCCATTCCCGATGGCGGCGTTCCCGGCGCCACCAAGCCCGGCGATATTCCCGGCGGCACGCAGCCGTTCAACCCCAAGGGAACCCTGGGGCTGCACCTGCTCTCCATGGCCTCGCCCACCATGACCGACAAGGCGGTGGAGGCCCTGAAGAAGGAATATCCGGAACTGGCGCCCCTGGAGTTCAAGGCGGTCAAGACCGACATCCCGGACCTGGGCACAACCTACCGCCTGATGGCCGGGCCGCTGTCGGGTGCCGACGCCGAAACCCTGTGCCGGGCCCTGCGCGGCAAGGGGCAGTCCTGCGCCATCGCTAATTTCTAGAGACGCTCCTGCCCCGATGCCGCGCATAGGTATAAACCCTTGCCCGGCAGCAGCCCCGAGATTATCCTCAGACATAGCGCCTATGTCGTTCGGGTTGGTTGATCATGCTGTCCCAGCCACCTCCCATTGTTCCCCACCCTGCATCGATGGTGCCGGCCGGGAGGGATTCGGAGACGCGGCGTTTCACCCGACGGGTATTCCTGGCCGTCGTGATGCTCAACCTGCTGATCGCCGCCGCAGTCACCATGGTCATCGCCACGGCCCGGACGCAGACCCAGGAGCAGGCGAACGTGCTGGCCGAAAGCCTGTCCACGGTGCTGCGGACCAGCCTCGGCGGGACCATCGCCAAGATCGACCTGACCTTACTGGCGGTGGCCGACGAGATCGCCCGTCAGGAACGGGCCGGCGGCATCAATCCCGCCGAACTCGAAGAGGTTCTGCGCCGCCATGACGCCCGTCTGCCCGAGGCCCTTGGATTACGCGTGGTCGATGCGGCGGGCGTCATCCGCTACGGAGTGACGGGCATCAAGGTGGCCCAAGCCAGCATCGCCGACCGGCCGCAGTTCATCAGGATGCGCGACGACCCGAACGCCGGGTTGGTCGTCTCCGAGCCGGTTCTCGGTCGCGCCGCCCAGACCTGGATGATCACCCTGAGCCGCCGTCTCAACGCTCCGGACGGCTCTTTCGCCGGTGATGTCCATGTGGCGATACCGCTCGACATGCTCACCAAAAGTTTTTCCAGCATCAATGTCGGGCCCCATGGCGGCATCAGTCTGTGGGGCGAGGGGCCGTCGATCCTGGCCCGTGTCCCCAACCTGGACAGCCCCGGCGGCGTGGTGGCCAAGGCGCCGGCTCCTTCGCCGCAATTGCGGGCACTCATCGAGTCGGGAACCGACAAGGCCGCCTACCTCGCCCATTCCGGCATCGATAATCTGCCGCGCAGCCATTATCTCAACCGGCTGGGAGACCTGCCGCTGTGGGTGATCGTCGGGTTGGCCGAGGATGATTACCTGGCCGACTGGAAGCAGCAGGCGGTGATCCTGGTGACGGTCGCCGCCGGGCTGTCGCTGCTCAGCGTGGCCATGGCCGGGTTGCTCCTGCGCGGCTGGCGCAACCGTCATACCGCCGCGTTGGCCCTCGAGGCGGCCCACGCCCAGGCCGAGGAAGCACGTCATCGCCTGGAACTGATCCTGGGCTCGGCCGGCGACGGCATCTGCGGCGTCGGTCCCGACGGCCTCATCACCTTTATCAACCCGGCGGCCCGCCGCATGCTGGGATGGGGCGAGGACGAGGGAATCGGCCTCAACCTGCATGAAGAGGTCCACCATCACCGCGCCGACGGCAGCGAGTTCCCCGCCGTCGCCTGTCCGGTATGGCAGACCCTGCACGACGGCAACATCCGCCACGTGCCCCGCGATATTCACTGGCGGCGCGACGGCACCCCCCTTCAGGTGGAGTTCACCTCGGCGCCCATCATCCAGAATGGACAGGTGACCGGGGCGGTGACCCTGTTCCGCGACATCGCCCGGCGCGTCCGGGCCGAAGCCGACGCGGCCCGCAACCTGGCGGTCACCACCGCGCTGGGCGGCATTCTCCGCCATTCCCTGGAAGACCGGCCACTGCAAGATATCCTGCACGATTCCCTGGTCGAGATTCTCAGCCTGCCGTGGCTCAATCTCGAGGAGAAGGGCAGCATCTTCCTGACCGAGCCCGGCGGCGAGACGCTGCGGCTGGTCGCCGAGCACAATATGGCGCCGGCCATCGTCCGCAGATGCACGATGGTCGAGGTCGGCCATTGTCTGTGCGGTATTGCCGCCCAGCAGCGCAAGGTGATCTTCGCCAGCCATGTGGACAAGCGTCACCAGGTCCGGGTCGCCGACATGCACGACCACGGCCATTACTGCGTCCCGGTCATGGACGGCCCCGACCTGTTGGGCGTGCTCAACACCTATGTGGGCCACGGCCACCAATGGGCGAAGGAAGAGGAGCACTTCCTGAAGATGGTCGCCGACACCTTGGCGGGCATCATCCGGCGCAAGCAGATCGAACAGACGCTGCGCGACAGCGAGGAACTGTCCAAGACCCTGCTCAACGCCACCATCGACGGCGCCATGCTGCTGGACCCCGAGGGTCTTATCCTGGCGGCCAACGAGGCGCTCGCCGCCCGCTTCGGCCGCCCCCCCGGCCAGATGGTGGGCAGCAATTTCTTCGATTGGCTCCCCCCTAAGGTGGCCGAAGGCCGGCGCGCCCACCTGAATCAGGTCCTGGCGGAAAAAGTGCCTCTGCACGTCCATGACGAGCGCGATGGCGCCGTGTTCGATAACCGCATCTACCCGGTGAGCGATACGGACGGGGGAATCAGCCGCATCGCCGTCTTCTCCCGCGACATCACCTTGCAGAGCAACGCGCAGAAGACGGTGGAGAAGGCCCTGGCCGACCTCGCCCGCTCCAACGCCGAACTGGAGCAGTTCGCCTATGTGGCCTCCCACGATCTGCGGGAGCCGCTCCGGGCCATCACCGGGCATTTGCAACTGCTCCAGCGGCGGCTGAAGGACAGTCTGGACGAGTACACCGCCGAATCGCTCCATTTCGCCGTCGACGGTGCCAAGCGCATGGATGCCCTGATCCGCGACCTGCTGGACTATTCGCGCATCGGCCACGCCGACCGCGAGATGGCCGACCTGGACCTGGGCGAGGTGGTGGCCGACGCCCTGGCCAACCTCTCCGCCACCATCGCCGAAAGCGGCGCCACGGTGACCACCCGTACCGCCATGCCCCACGCCCACGGCAACCGCATGGAGTTGCTCCGGCTGTTCCAGAACCTGATCGGCAACGCCCTGAAGTACCGGGCTCCCGACCGGGCTCCGGTGGTGGAACTGAGCGCGACGCGCCACGCCAATACCTGGGATATCGCCATTCACGACAACGGCATCGGCATCGAGCCCGAATACTTCGAGCGCATCTTCATGATCTTCCAGCGCCTGCACGGCCGGGAGCAGTATGAGGGTACCGGCATCGGACTGGCCGTCTGCCGCAAGATCGCCGACCGCCACGGCGGCAGCATCCGGGTGGCCTCCACCCCCGGCGAGGGCAGCACCTTCACCATCACGCTGCCCGCCATCGAGGAATAGAGCGGCGTGCCTTAAATATGAGGTGGGCCGCTCCAGCGCCCGCTGAGGGCGCGCCCAAGGGTGCGGATGCGCCCACCCGGCGAGGGAAATGATAAAGCCTATGGCGGGATGTACATTTTGGGCATCACGCCATAGATACGGGCAGAGACCCGGCCCCACGAAAAAAGGCGGCCCCCGCAGGGGCCGCCTTGATTGATCGACCGACCGGTCAGGTCTGAACCGTCAAACCGCCTTGACCCGGACATAGGAACCGGGAGCGGCCTCGATGGCCTTGAGCTTGCCGGAGCCGGGCACGCGGGCCGGCACCTGCTTGCCCGCGAACTTCTCCACCCACTTCTGCCAATCGGTCCACCACGAACCCTCGACCTGGGTGGCGCCGGCCAGCCAGACCTCGGGGTTCTTGGGCTTCTTGGTGTTGGTCCAATAGCAGTACTTGTTGGCGGCGGGCGGGTTGACCACGCCGGCGATGTGGCCCGAGGCCGACAGCACGAACTTGATCGGTCCCGACACATGCTGAGTCAGGGCGTAGGTGCTCTGCCACGGCGCGATATGATCCTCGCGGGTCGACAGCATGTAGAGCGGGGTCTTGATATTGCCCAGATCGATCTTGACGCCGTTCAGCTCGATGCCGCCCGGCTCGATCAGCCTGTTCTCCTGGTACATCTTGCGCAGATAGAAACTGTGCATGGCCGCCGGCATGCGGGTCGAGTCCGAGTTCCAGTACAGAAGGTCGAACGGGAACGGGTCCTTGCCCAGCAGGTAGTTGTTGACCACGAACGACCAGATCAGATCGTTGGCGCGCATCATGTTGAAGGTGGTCGCCATGTCGCGGCCGTCGAGGTAGCCCGCCTGGTTCATGCGGGTCTCCAGGGCCGAGAGCTGCTCCTCGTCGATGAACACCCCCAGTTCGCCGGGGTCCTTGAAGTCGGTCATGGTGGTGAAGAAGGTGGCCGACGCGATGCGGTCGTCGCCCTTGGCGGCCAGATAGGCCAGGGTGCAGGCCAGCAGCGTACCGCCCAGGCAATAGCCGGCGGCGTTGATCTGCCGGGAGCCGGTGGCCTTCTCGATGGCGTCCATGGCGGCCAGCGGGCCTTCCAGCATGTAGTCGCCGAATCCCTTATGGGCCAGCTTCTCGTCCGGATTGACCCAGGAAATGACGAACACGGTGTGGCCCTGGTCCACGGCCCACTTGATCAGCGAATTCTTGGGGCGCAGGTCCAGGATGTAGAACTTGTTGATCCACGGCGGCAGGATCAGCAGCGGCTTCTCGAAGGCCTGCGGCGTGGTCGGGTCGTACTGGATCAGCTGCATCAGATCGGTCTGGAAGACGATCTTGCCCGGGGTGACGGCAATGTTCTCGCCCACCTTGAAGGCGTCGTAATCGGTCATCTTGATGGCCAGGTTGCCCTTGCCGCGCTCAAGATCATCCAGCAGGTTGTTCAGGCCCTTCAGCAGGTTTTCGCCCCGGGTCTCCACCGTGGCGCGCAGCACCTCGGGATTGGTCAGGACGAAGTTGCTGGGCGCCATGGCGTCCACGAACTGGCGGGTATAGAAGTCCACCTTCTTGGCGGTGTGGTCGTCCAGGCCCTCGACGTTCTTCACCACGCCCTGCATCCAGCGGGCGGACAGCAGGTAGGACTGCTTGATGAAGTCGAAGATCTCGTTTTCCTGCCACATCTCGTCCTTGAAGCGGCGATCACCCGAATCGGGAGAGACCACCGGCTGGGTCTCCTCCCCCAGCATGCGCCGGGCGGTGTTCTGCCACAGGGACATATAGTCCTGCCACAGGTTGAGATTGGCCTCGACCAGCTTGGCGGGGTCGCTCATCAGCTTGGCCGTCATCTCCATGAAGGCGTTGCCGATGTTCAGCGGGTCGGCCGTCGCCGCCGTGGGGTCCGCCGCCTGCCGGGTCAGGAAGTCGGTCACGATGCGCTGGGAGCGTTCGGCGATATTGGTCATCGCCTTGGAGAGTTCCGTCGCGTCGATCATTTTGGAATCGGTGCCCGTCTGCTCGGCCATACAGCTACCCCTTATTACGGTGCATCCAGAGTGCAACCATACACGGCGAACGTTCCCTTGTCCCACCGTCCGGCGTCGAGGTGGGTGCACCGCCCATCTTTTCCGCCCGTTCCATAGGCCTATATACTTTCGAACCATGGCCTGATAAACGTGAACTTGCCGTAAAAATCGGTCCAAACAAAATAGTTTCTCGATAGCGGGGGCAGCAGTTCGTCCATGTTCGATTGCATCGAGGCTTGGCGCCGTCGTCATGAGCGCCGCACGCTGGCCGTCGGCCGGAGCGTCGCCATCGCCGCTCTGATCGCCGGCTGTTCGTACGTTCCCGACGCCCTCAACCCCGTCGAGTGGTACAAGGGTGTCGCCGGCATGTTCGAAGGCGACGAGGCCCCCGTGGTGGCGGCACCCCGCCGGCCGGAAGGCTCGTTCCCCAACGTCAACGAGGCGGGCACCAGACCCTCCCCGTCGGGCAAGGGCCTGGCTGGCGACAGGGGCAACGCCAAGTACGCCGATTCGGTGCGGCGCGAACCCACCCCCACCAAGCAATTGGCCAAGAAGACGCAGCCCGCCCAGACCCAGGTGGCCGAAACGCCGGCTCCGGCCCCGACTCAGGTGGCCCAGGCGCCCGAGGCCCCCGATCCGTCCGGCAAGGGCTCCTATCAGCCGTCGCTCGACCGTCGCATGCAGACCGCCCGCGACGAAGGCCCCAGCGCTCCGCCCAGGACGGCTCCCGCCGGCCCGCCGGCCCGCGCCGAGATTCCCGAAGCCGTGCCGGCCCGCCGCGGCCTGCTGGCCGACCATTACCAGAGGCGTCTGGCCGAATCCGCCGTCGCCACCAACAAGGGCGATGCCTTCACCGGCGTTCCCGCCGCCCGCACCCAGGCCTCCTACAACCAGCCGGTGCAGACTTACGCCGTTCCCGCCCAGCCGCCCATGGGTATGAGCCGTTCGCCGGCTTTCGCCGCCGATACCGGCGAACGCGCCCCGCAGCTGGTGGCGCCCAAGGGCGTGCGCGGCGTCAAGGGCATGGTGGCCCCCAAGGGTCCCGCCGCCCAGTTCGAGGTGGCCTCGGTACAGTTCGGCCCCAGTGGCGGCCTGACCGCCGCCGATGGCGCCCAGTTGCGCGAGGTCGCGGCTCTGCAGCGCCAGACCGGCGGCGTGGTCCGCATCGTGGGCTATCCCTCGCCGGGCGCCGTCTCCTTCGCCGGCCAGGACGATGCCAGCATCGCCCTGGGCCGCGCCAAGGCGGTGGCCAAGTCGCTGACCAGCCTGGGCGTGCCCGCCAAGAAGATCATGGTGGCCGCCGACCCGATGGCTCCCTCGGCCTTCGACGACAGCGGCGCCAAGGTTTCCATCGAATACTGATGGCCCGGCTGATTTGAACGGAGTCCGGGCTTGCATGCCTGGGTCCGTTCAAATAGCCATCGATTCTTGACCGCTGCGGCATTAGGGTCCCCTTTGCAAGGGGGGCCTTCGCAGCAGATTAGGTTCGGCCCATGAGCAGTCAGCAGGATTTTCACCGGATCAAACGGCTTCCGCCCTATGTGTTCGCCGAGGTGAACGCCATGAAGGCGCGTGCCCGCGCCGCTGGCGAGGACATCATCGATTTCGGCATGGGCAATCCCGACCAGCCGACGCCCCCCCACATCGTGGACAAACTGGTGGAGGCCGCCCGCAACCCGCGTGCCCACCGCTATTCCATGAGCCGCGGCATCCCCGGCCTCCGAAAGGCGCTGTCCGCCTATTACCACCGCCGCTTCGGCGTCGACATAGACCCGGAGAACGAGTGCATCGTCACCCTGGGCTCCAAGGAAGGCCTGGCCAATCTGGCCAACGCCATCACCAGCCCCGGCGACATCGTGCTGGTGCCCAATCCCAGCTATCCCATCCATCCCTACGGCTTCATCATCGCCGGCGGTTCGTGCCGCTTCGTGCCGGTGACCCCCGACGCCGAGTTCCTGAAGGCGCTCGACCGCGCCGTGCGCCATTCGGTGCCCAAGCCCATCGCCCTGGTGCTGAACTATCCCAGCAATCCCACCGCCCTGCTGGCCGACCTCGACTTTTACGGCCAGGTGGTGGAGTTCTGCCGCCATCACGGCATCTGGATTCTGTCGGACCTCGCCTATTCGGAAATCTATTTCGACGTGGCCCCGCCGCCGTCGATCCTGCAGATTCCCGGCGCCAAGGATATCGCGGTCGAGTTCACATCCATGAGCAAGACCTACAACATGCCGGGCTGGCGCATCGGCTTCGCCGCCGGCAACAAGACGCTGATCGCCGCGCTGGGCCGCATCAAGAGCTATCTGGATTACGGCGCCTTCACCCCCATCCAGGTGGCGGCCACCGCCGCGCTGAACGGGCCGCAGGATTGCGTCGACGACATCCGCGCCCTTTACAAGGGCCGCCGCGACGCCCTGATCGAGGGGCTGGCCGCCGCCGGCTGGGACATCCCCAGCCCGCCCGCCACCATGTTCGCCTGGGCGCCCATCCCCAAGGCCTTCGCCCATCTCGGCTCGCTGGAATTCTCCAAGCTGCTGATGAGGGAAGCCCAGGTCGCGGTGGCGCCCGGCATCGGCTTCGGCGAATACGGCGATTCCCATGTCCGCATCGGACTGGTGGAAAACGTCCAGCGCACCCGTCAGGCGGTGCGCAACATCAAAACCTTCCTCGGCAACACCGGACAGGTGCTCGAGGCTTCCGAAAAACAGCGTACGGCAGGAACGGAACAATGACCAAAGCCTCCCCCCTCAAGATCGCCATCGCCGGACTGGGCACCGTCGGGGGCGGCACCGTCCAGTTGCTGCACGATCACGCCGAGTTGCTGGCCGCCCGCGCCGGGCGCCCGTTGGTCCTGGTCGGCGCCGCCGCCCTGGTCAAGCCCGCCGACCTGGCCCTGGACAACGTGCCGTTCTTCACCGACGCCCGCGACATGGCCAAGACCTGTGATTACGACGTGCTGGTGGAACTGATCGGCGGCGCCAAGGGCATCGCGCTCGACGTGGTCACCACGGCGCTGGAACGCGGCAAGAGCGTGGTCACCGCCAACAAGGCGATGATCGCCCACCACGGCGTCGCCCTGGCCCGTCTGGCCGAGGCCAACGGCGGCAATATCGGCTTCGAGGCCAGCGTCGGCGGCGGCATTCCGGTGATCAAGTCCCTGCGCGAAGGTCTGGCCGGCAACCGCGTCACCAAGGTGATGGGCATCCTCAACGGCACCTGCAACTACATCCTCACCACCATGCGCGATTCGGGCCGCGACTTCGCCGACGTGCTGGCCGAGGCGCAGGCCCTGGGCTATGCCGAGGCCGACCCCAGCTTCGATATCGACGGCACCGACACCGCCCACAAGCTGGCCATCCTGGCCTCGCTGGCCTTCGCCATGCCGGTCAACATCGAGGCCGTGTCGTGCGAGGGCATCCGCAACGTCAGCGCGCTGGACATCCGCTACGCCGACGAACTGGGCTACCGCATCAAGCTGCTGGGCGTCGCCTCGCTGTCCGACCAGGGCGTCGAGACCCGCGTCTATCCCGCCATGGTGCCGCTCAGCTTCCCGCTGGCCCATGTGAGCGGCCCCTTCAACGCCATCGTCACCGAGGGCGATTTCGTCGGCCGCACCGTGCTGGAAGGCCGCGGCGCCGGGGCACGGCCCACCGCGTCGGCAGTGGTCGCCGATCTCATGGACCTGGCCACCGGCCGGGTAGGCCCCACCTTCGGCCTCAGGGTCGATGCGCTCAAGGCGCAGCCCGCCGCCCCGTCGGGTGCGCACCGCAGCGCCTACTACATCCGCCTGATGGTCAGGGACGAGCCCGGCGTGTTCGCCGACGTGGCCGCCGCGCTGAAGGCCGACAAGGTCTCCATGGAGCAGATCATCCAGCGCGGCCGCGCGCCGTCCGAGGTGGTGCCGGTGGTGATGACCGTGCACGAGACCGACGAGGCCTCCATGCTGCGCGCCGTGGAGCGCATCCGGGCGCTGGCCTCGGTCACCGACCTGCAGCTCATCCGTATCGAGTCCCTCTAGAGGCGCCGGGCCATGTCCATCTACTCCAACACCCTGCCCGTCCTCGACCGCAATCTCGCCCTCGAGGTGGTGCGCGTCACCGAATCCAGCGCGCTGGCCGCCGCCCGCCAGACCGGGCGCGGTGACGAGCGCGCCGCCGATCAGGCCGCCTGCTCGGCCATGCGCCATGCCCTCAACGGGCTGGCCATGGACGGCGTCATCGTCAACGGCGAAGGCGACGACCCCAGCCAGCCGCTCCACACCGGCGAGAAGGTCGGCACCGGCAAGGGTCCCAAGGTCGACATCGTGCTGACCGCCCTGGAAGGCCGCTCCATCTGCGCGCGCGGCGCCCACAACGCGCTGTCGGTGGTGGCCATGACCGAGGAAGGCAGCTTCCTCAAGGTGCCGCAGCAATCCTACATGGAGAAGATCGTGGTCGGGGCCGGCCTGCCCGCCGGCCTGATCGATCTCGACGCCACGCCCGAGGAAAATCTGGCCCACATCGCCGAGGCCAAGGGCCTGACCCTGTCCGAACTGACCGTCAGCGTCCTGGACCGTCCGCGCCACGGCGAGCTGATCGAGCGGCTCTACGCCGCCGGGGTGCGGGTCACCCTGTTCGACGACGGCGACGTGTCGGGCGCCCTGGCCGCCGGCCTGCCCGGCTCCGGCGTCGACGCCTATATGGGCTCGGGCGGCGCCGCCCAGGGTGTGCTGGCCGCCGCCGGGCTGAAATGCCTGGGCGCTCAGATGCAGTGCCGCCTGCTGTGCCGCTCGGAACAGGACCATGCGGCGGCGCGCCGGGTCGGCATCGCCGACACGAGGCGCAAGTGGAACATCGACGACATGGTGCGGGGCGAGGTGATGTTCGCCGCCACCGGCATCACCGACGGCCATGTGCTGAAGGGTGCCCGCCTGCTGCCCGGTCACCGGGCGGAAAGCCACTCCCTGGTCATGCGCTCGGCCACCGGCACCATCCGCCACCTGAGCGTCCAGCACGACCTCAGCCGGAGCCATCTGCCCGCATGAGCCACACCCAGCCGGCCTTCCTGGGGGTCGAGCGCTCGCTGTCCGGGCGGCGCTGGCTGGCGCGGCCGGGTGACGAGCGTCTGGCCCTGACCCTGGCCCAGCGCCTGGGCCTGCCCGAACTGGTGGGCCGCGTCCTGGCGTCGCGGGGCGTGGGGCTGGACGAGGCGGAAAGCTTCCTCAATCCGACGCTGCGCGACCTGCTGCCCGATCCCGGCCACCTCAAGGGCATGGAAAGGGCGGTGGAGCGGCTGGTCGCCGCCGTCACCGGCGGCGAAACCATCGGCATCTTCGGCGATTACGACGTGGACGGCGCCACCTCCTCGGCGCTGCTCAGGAACGCCCTGGCCGACATGGGGGCCAAGGCGCGCGTCTACATCCCCGACCGCATCAAGGAAGGCTACGGCCCCAACGCCCCCGCCCTGCTCCGCCTCAAGGACGAGGGCATCGGCGTGGTGGTCACCGTGGATTGCGGCACCACCGCCTTCGATGCCCTGGAGGCGGCGGCCCAGGCCGGTCTCGACATGATCGTCGTCGACCACCATGTGGGCGAGGCGGCGCTGCCCGCCGCCCTGGCGGTGATCAACCCCAACCGCCTGGATGAGACCAGCCCCCACGGCCATCTGGCCGCCGTGGGCGTCGCCTTCCTGCTGGCCGTCGGCCTCAACCGCGGCCTGAAGCAGGCCGGCTGGTACCAGTCGCGCCCCACCCCCGATCTGATGCGCTGGCTCGACCTGGTGGCGCTCGGCACCGTCTGCGATGTGGTGCCGCTGGTGGGCGTCAACCGCGCCCTGGTGGTCCAGGGACTGAAGATCATGGCCAAGCGCGGTAACGTGGGGCTCGCCGCCCTGGCCGATGTGGCCGGCGTCAAGGAGCGCCCCGATTCCTATACCCTGGGCTATGTCCTGGGGCCGCGCGTCAATGCCGGCGGCCGAGTGGGCGAGGCCGAACTGGGCACCCGCCTGCTGTCCACCGACGACCCGGCCGAGGCCGCCGAGATCGCCCGCCGGCTGGACGGCTACAACAAGGACCGCCAGGAGATCGAGGCCGTCGTGCTGCTCGATGCCATCGAGCAGGTGGAGGGCCGCCCCGACGATGGCCGCCCGCTGCTGATCGCGGCGGGCGAGAACTGGCATCCCGGCGTCATCGGCATCGTCGCCGGGCGCCTCAAGGAGCGCTATGGCCGCGTCGCCTGCGTGGTGGCCCTGGAAGGCGATCAGGGCAAGGGCTCGGGCCGTTCGGTTCCCGGCCTGGACCTGGGCTCGGCGATCATCGCGGCACGGCAGGCGGGCCTGCTCAGGGCCGGCGGCGGCCACGCCATGGCGGCGGGCTTCACCGTGGCGCGGGACAGGCTGGACGCGCTTTCCGACTTCCTGGCCGAACGCCTGCAGGCCCAGTTGGAGGGCGATCTGGTGCCGCTGCTGGAACTGGACGGCGCGCTGGACGCCGGCGCGGCCGGCATCGAACTGGTGGAGACCCTCGCAGGGGTGGGTCCCTTCGGCTCGGGCAACCCGGAACCACGCTTCGCCGTGTCGGGCGCCCGTATCGTCAAGGCCGACGTGGTGGGCTCGGGCCATGTGCGCCTGATGCTGGCCGGAGCCGGCGGCAAACGCCTGAAAGCCATCGCCTTCCGCGCCGCCGACTCGGAAATGGGCCACGCCTTTCTGTCCTCCTCGGGCACCGCCTTCCACGTGGCCGGAACGTTGCGCGTCGATACCTGGCAGGGCAATTCCAGCGTCCAGCTGATCATCGACGACGCCGCTTTCGCCCGATGATGCGATTTTGCAGCATTATGCCTTGATTTCCCCCCCAAGGGCGGCTATCAAGTCGCCCTCGCGCCTCGACGTCCCCTTCGTCTAGAGGCCTAGGACACCGCCCTTTCACGGCGGCGACACGGGTTCGAATCCCGTAGGGGACGCCATTCTCACAAGACAAACCGGCTCTACCGCTAAGAGGCGGCCTTGGATATCCCAAGGTTCCGCGCGGTTTTCGCATGTCTATGTGCTGACGCGAGCTTGCCGGAAATCGGCCAAATTCTCTCTCCGTGGCTCTTTCCTCTCCAGACCTGTTGACACGCTCTTCCGTATCAACAGGTCTGTAAGTCGTTGTATTTGCGGCGATGCAAGATAAATGTTGTGGCGTGTAGTTTAGGGAAACTGGTGGGGGATCGAAGAAGTCTGGTGGCGGACGGTGTTTGCAGGGTATCTGACGAAAAGTCTCTTTCAAGAAGAGGACGGCGGCGGAAAGACAGCATCTCTCCAACCCCCGAGATGGGTCGTATAGTGCCCTTCGTATCCAAGAGACCGGAACACGATGCGGATCACGAGTTCCCTGATAACCATCGCATGATCCCACAGATCGGCCTTTCCCTCGTCTTCGTCCTCATAGACCCCCGCGTGAACCACAGCGTTCCTGGCATCTATCGCCAACTTGATCCTGGCCTCACCGATATCGTGGATGGGCACCTCCAGCTTCTCCAGGAGCGTGGTCAGCTTGCACATGAAAGTTCGTCGTTCGAACTCACAGGAGCGTTTGTACAATTGATCCCTGGTCTGGGAGAGGGCTTTTCCGCCGAAAGTATCTTTTACCAGCTTCCTGAACACCTTGACGAAGCTCCCGGCCTCCGCAGGTGTCAGCACCAGCTTTTCCTCATCGGTCAGCCCCACATCCACGAGGTTTTCGAGGGCCGTCATGGCGTGGATGAGGTGCTGAGCGGTGTAGACACCGGACAGTAGGAACCAGGACAAGGCCGCGAGCAGGTTCTCGCCAGTCGGGTATGACTTGGCGACGACATTGAGGAGCTGTCCCAGCTCATGCCAGCGGAATGCTGCCATCTGGGTGCCACGGTCTGGAATTCGGCAGAACACCGTTACGGTGATGGTGTTAGCGACCCGGAATTCCCAGACGGGCGCCTCCATGGTCACGCCCATGGCAAACGACATGTACCAGCGCACATGGTGCAGGAATGTTTCGGCATCAGGCCGCCATATGTCAGCGGCGGTCTCGGGCGCAGGTGCCGTGATGGTCAAAAAATGGGTCAGAGGGTGCTGGACGTCAGCAAGACCGACCGTACCCATGACGATTTCGCCAAATGCCGAGGAGGCCTGCAGCGGAGCAAACCAATCCGAATGATCAGGCGTGCCCCTCAGCCAAAACACCACCGTGGGCCGATCGGCGGGTTGATCGGTCTGACGTTCAAAAACCGCCTTGCTGCAGCGCCCCTTGATTGGGAAGCAGTATCCATCCTTGCCCGCTTTGTGGTTGATGGACGTCAACAGCAGATGCTCACTGTGAAATTTCGTTCCGTCAACCGACTCGCCTTCCAATGTCAGGTAGGTGACCTTCTCGGTGTGGACGCCCATGAGATTGATGATGAAGCGGCTCTCTGGGGTCGATGGCACGTCATCGAACCCGATGACGAGGGTGCCGCTACCATCCACCCGTGCGATGAACGCGACAGCCACTGCATTGGCGCCGTGGCTGAGGATGCCTTGGAAGTGCCGTTCCTCCATCAATCCCATGTCCGCCATTGTCCAGGCCAAACCCCTCACCGAATTTCAAAGCAGGCAATATCCCACACCCAGCCTCCGGGGTCCTGGACGGACGGTTGGACGGCCTGATAATGGCTGGCACCGGTACGATTCTTGATCGCCTCGAACCGGCGTTTGATGGTGTCGACTGCCGTCTTCCCCTTGGCGACGGTGTAGCCGACTACGTAGCCGGAATTGATGGGGTTGCTCTTGGCGCGAATCCACTGACGGATCCGCTCGGCATCACGGTTGCAGGAATCCGCGTTCCAAGCCTTCTTGGTCTCGATGATTGCGCGCGGCAGCCCTCCCTTGTACCAGAGCCGCATGTCGAACCGTTCCCGGTCGGACATCTTCACCGTCCTCCGGTCGATTTTCATATCGACATCGGCCAGGATTTTTTTGGTCGAGGCTTCCAGGGTCACGTAAAGGCGATCGTCCTGATCCTTCAGGTCCTTGAATGCGAGTGCAATGCAAGCCTGGAGAAACGACTCCGGCGCATTGCCGACCCAATGCCCACCGCTGAGGTCCTGGTATGTCTCAAAGGCGCTCCTGGCGCCGGAGAGAATGGTGTCCATGATGATGGCGCTGGAGATGGCAGTCATTGGCATGCACTCAAGATAGTCTACTCACCACGGAAGAGTAACCTAGTGGTTGCCAACGGTCACCAGTGCAATGCATTCTTGTCGGCCTCAGCAGATGGACGGAGGAGAACTTTGAACGATCTGTCATCCCCTCCGCTCGATCGCATCGACTGTCACCTGACCATGGCTTGGCAGGAGGTCGGATCGGTTTCCATATCCGACGGCGGGCGCCTGACCTTCCCCGACATCGGCAATACCCCTGGGCTGTACCGGATCACCATCCGACGAGCGACCTCACGCGAGGTCTATATTGGCGAGGCCACCAACCTGCGGCGCCGGTTCCACAATTATCGCAGTCCGGGGCCGACGCAGGAGACCAGCAAGCGCATCAATGGCCTCCTGATGAAGGTGTTGGCCGAGGGCGCTGAAGTCGGCGTCGCCGTGGCCCTAGAGGCCATGATCGACAGCGGGCATGGCCCCGAACTTGCGGACCTCACGTCCAAGGTGACGCGGTGCCTGGCGGAGAACGCGGCGATCTTGGCGGCAGCCAGGACGGCCGACCGAATCCACAACCTCGCCCAGAAGGTGCCCGACAGTGCGGTACCGTGATGCCGATCCCGTCAGCCGCCTGGAGACCTGGGCTCGCGACTTCCTAGGCCGTAGACTCATTACGCGGCGCACCAAATGCGCAGGGCGACGAGCTTTACGGCGGCGAGGAAATTCCGTGGGTCTTTGTCATAGCGGGTGGCGATCCCCCGGAAGTGTTTGATCTTGTTGAAGAAGCGTTCGACCAGATTGCGCTGGCGATAGACCCAGGCGGAAAAGGCGAAGGTGCCCTTGCGGTTGGACCTGACCGGGATGTTGGCCCAGGTCTTGTTCTTCTCGGCCAAGGCCCGAATGGCGTTGCTGTCATAGCCCTTGTCGGCCAGCAGGGTTGAGCCGTCGCCCAAGGCTCCATCGAGCAAGGCTTCGGCCTCGACGCTGTCGTGGACCTGCCCGGCGGTCAGGCGCAGGGTGACGGGACGGCCTTCCGCATCGACGAGCGCGTGGATTTTGCTGGTGAGCCCCCCACGGGAACGTCCCATGCTGCCATCGTCGAGAGCCCCTTTTTTCCCGTGGCCCCGTGTTGGTGAACGCGGACACAGGTCGAGTCGATCATGATGATGTCGCCATCGTAAGCCTTGGAGATTTCCTCCAGAAGCCGGTCCCAGACGCCCGCCTTGCGCCAGCGGACGAACCGGTTGTAGCAGGTGGTCGATGGGCCGTAGCGCTCGGGAACTTCCGCCCAAGGCGAGCCCGTGCGGAACCGCCACAGGATACCGTTCAGGACCCGACGGTCATCAACCCGAGGCACGCCGCGAGGCTTGTTCGGAAGCAAGGGCTGACCTGCCTTGGAAATCTTCCTCCAGTTTGAAGTAGAGTCCGGCCCATCAGAGGACGGACGACATGAAGCGCAGCAGGTTCAGTGAAGAACAAATCATCGGCATCCTGAAGGAGCAGGAGGCCGGGGCGGGGACGGCGGATGTGTGCCGCCGGCACGGCATTTCGAGCGCCACTTTCTACAAATGGAAGGCCAAGTATGGCGGCCTGGAGGTGTCGGAGGCGCGGCGGCTGAAGGCGCTTGAGGATGAGACCCGAAGGGCAGCGCAGCAAACGCCCGGCTGAAGAAGCTGCTGGCGGAATCCATGCTGAACGAGGCCGCGCTCCGCGATCTTCTGGGAAAAAAATGGTAGGGCCCGCCGCCAAGCGGGAAGCTGTCGCCCATCTGCGGAATGCTTTCGAGATGAGCGAGCGTCGGGCCTGCTCGGTCATCGCAGCGGATCGCACCATGATCCGCTACCGCTCGATCCGGCCGGACGACAGTGCCTTGCGCGACCGCCTGCGCGGGCTTGCCGCAAGCGTCGCGTCGGCTATCGACGGCTGTTCATCC